>CAZPWZ010000008.1:0-25414 GCA_964590675.1 uncultured Draconibacterium sp. | reverse complement strand
GTCGTGAGCACCTGACCCCGGCACGGCGTCCCGTCTCAAAAAGCTGGTTCCTGCTGCCGCGTGTAAAAATTGCCGCCGGCATATTGACCCTGGCAGGTATCGGGGCTGTTGTTTATTTGAACATGAACCGCAAACCCGCCCTGGATTTGGTCCGGATTAATACCGGTTCCGAGTCAAACACCCTCGTTAAAACTCTTTCCGATGGATCGGTGATCTATATCGCCCGGCATTCAATGTTTTCGTTCCCGGAGGAATTTACAACCGGGCAGCGCCATGTTGAACTGAAGGGAGAAGCTTTTTTCGATATTGCACCCAATCCCGGAAAGCCATTTATCATCGAAACCGATGAAGCGCTGATACAGGTGCTGGGAACGGCCTTTAATGTGAAAACATCAAACGGCAAGGGATTCGAACTCATTGTCGGCCGGGGAACAGTGAAGGTAACCCTGAAATCGGATCCTTCAGGCAGCAAGATGGTGGTGGCCGGTGAAAAGATTTCGGAGGTCAACAACAGCCTGGTTAAGTCGAAGCATGCGATGAGTCAGGCCGATTCATGGTATAAGGCGGGCATGCATTTCAAGGATGAACCGCTGCTGCATATTATTCATGTGCTGAATCTGAATTTCAATACTAACTTTGTACTGGCAGATGTTGAAACCGGGAACCACAGGCTTACGGTTACATTTCAAAATGAAACTGCCGAAACCATGACCGAACTCATTTGTGTGACCCTGAACCTGAAAAGCCAAACCATCAATGGGCAAATTGTACTTTTCGAAAACAAGGAGGGCGCCGGACAGCCATAAATCATGCAAATATGGCATTTGGCATTCCCTGGTCAGAGCCTGCATCCCGGTTGCAGGCTTTATCCTGTTTTTGGTCGGTTCATCGCCTGGCCAGGTGCCGCTGCTCGAAACATCCATCAGCATTCCCAAGCAAAAAACTACCCTTTACGAAGCCCTTAACCTGATTTCACAAAATGCCGGCTGCCTCTTTATTTATGACAGTGAAATCGTTGAAAGTGATAAACGTGTAAAGCTGCAGGCGGAAAATAAGCCATTGCACAAGGTGCTCGACGACCTGCTGTCAAATCCCGGTCTTGCCTACCGGGTGCTCGGTAAACATATCCTGATCTATAAAGCGAAAGATCCTTCTCCCGCTGAGGCAATGCCCCCATCGGTTCCGGGACCGGATATTGTGAGAAATGTTATCATCCGCGGCCACATTTACGATAACGAAAACAAAACGGCCATCCCGTATGCCACCATTGGCATCGTGGAGGAGAACATCGGGACCATTACAAACAGCGATGGTTTTTTTTTGCTCAAAATTCCGGAATCGCTCATCGGGACCTCCCTGGTGGTGTCGCACCTGGGATATTTGAGCCAGCATATCCCGGTACACCTGCTCCGCGAACAGCAGGTTGATTTTTATCTTGAACGCAGGATCATTTCCATCCAGGAGGTCATAATCCGCTACATCGACCCGGATCTGATCATTGCAAATGCCATGGCGCAACGCAATGTGAACAATGCCGTTGATCCGGTTTACCTGACCACTTTTTACCGCGAAGGAGTAAGGAAAAACGACCACTACACAAGCTACTCAGAGGCTGTTTTCAAGGTATATAAATCACCCTATGATGCAGGCGAACATGCCGACCAGGTGAAACTGCTGAAGTCGAGAAAGTTCCGGGATTCAAATCAAACCGATACGGTATTCCTGAAACTCAAAGCCGGCGTGCAGTCGGCCCTGCAGCTTGATATTGTGAAATGCATCCCGGGTTTTCTTGACCTGTCGCCGCCCGTTGAATACACCTATCATTATTCAAACCTGGTTTCTTATAACGATAAGGATGCCTATGCCATTACCTTCGTACAAAATGCCGGCCTGGAAGAACCCCTGTTTACCGGCACCGTTTACATTGAAAAGGAGGGATATGCCATCCTCGGCGCTGATTTCGAAATAAATCCGGCATACCTCGACCTGGCCGCCGAAGCGCTCGTACTGAAGAAAAGCCACAAGCTGATCGTCAAATTAAAAAAGATAAATTATGCCGTCAGCTACATGCAATTCAACGGGCGGTATTATCTCAGGCATGTGCGCTGTGATATCGCGGTGTCCACCCGGCTGCGTCATCGGCTGGCTGCGGACCATTTCAACACCTTCCTTGAACTCGCCACCTGCCGCATTGATACTTCCGCGGTTGTAAAATTTCCGAAACAGGAATTGCTGAAACCCGGGGTGGTATTTTCGGATCAGCCCTACCGCAGTGATGATGCTTTCTGGGATGATTTTAACACCATTACGCCTGAAGCAAAACTTAGTGAAGCCCTGAATGGGATCCTTGGAAAAATCGGGAAGATTGAATAAACTCTATTGAATTTCGCCAGAAGCAAGGATTTTTCTTGCATTTTTTACTGATTCCCGGCCTGGTTAACCTGGATTTTGCATTTTTCAATCCCAGGGGCCGTCTTTTGCCGCTCCCTGCATGTTCTGATTGCAGATTAAGCAACAAGGCTTTGATGTAACGCTCATTTCCATTTCATTTCACTGGCTTACCGCCGTTACTTTGCGTTGTAAATCAGTGAAAACTGGAAATAAAAACGCCATGAAGACAAAAATATTTTTCCGGATTTTCTTTGGCATACTGCTGATATCCGGTATACACGGCATGGGCCAGGATGCCTCCGACAAAGACCTTGCACGGGCTCATGCGGCCTACAGGTACCTTTCAAAAGCCAGCGTCCTCAATGGCATCTCAATTGGGTTTGGGGTGGCCAGCAACATTGAAATGATCATACTGGGAGGTTTTCCACTGGAATATGAAGATGGTATGAATCCAACTGCAAACGTGACCCACATGATTCTGGGTGTAAGCAGGCTCACATTTTCGATTTTTCCCCCGATCCAGATTGCAAAGGCAAGACGGACACTGGAACCCTGGCAGGAATCTCCGGAGATGGCTGCTTCGTGCGAAAAATTGTTTGCATCGATGGGAACTGCACAGGTCCTTACTGCAATTACCCCGGTGCTGTGCCTTACCGGCGGTGTTATTATGGGAGCAAGCGCATATAAGGAAACCCATGGAAGTGACGAATATCCTTATTACTCAGAAAAGGATCCGACCCTGAAAACGATTGGCTGGATCTGCATTGGGGTGGGCCTGGCCTCCTCCATTACCGCCGCCGTCATGATCGGCAAGGCAAAAAAAGAGTTGTCACAAAAAATAGGAACCCTTAAATTGAATGCTGGCCAGTCAGGTATCGGGTTGTTATACAGCCTGCCCCAAAACAACTGATTACCCCTGTCAGTTTGAGTACCGCTGCTCGTTGAATAGCCGGATTTTATATTTGTCGGTGAAGAAGATAAAGTACCAGTAAAGTTTACGGTTTACCTCGATGCCGTAATCGGTGCCGGAGCGGTACTCAATGAGGGAATCGATGATCCTGCTGTATTTCCCGGTGGTATAATAATAATTCCAGTTCGTTGCAGCTTCCAGGTTTTTTGCCCGGTAATATTCATTCATGCGGTCTTTTGCGGGAGAATAATTCATCAGGTACCATTGGTCGAAATATGGGTCAATGATCAGTATATCGTACACAGTGCTGTCCTGGCTGCTTTGAGTCAGGGTGGCTTTGGTTTTTGAGGCCTCCCTGGCCGGGGAACATGCCCAAACCAAAAGGATCACTAATCCGGATAATATTTTCAGTTTCATAGGTTGATAATTTTAATTTGACCGGTCATATGGAATTCCCTTAAATAAAATTTACGGTTTACATGACGTTACCTTTAAAGATATCTCATCTGGTGAGTTTTAACGAAACCAACCAGTAAAGTTACTAAAAAACAGGCAAATCTGTTTCGATAGAATGCTGTTTTGAACCTCCACCATGAATTTGACATAAGCGCGGACGTCATTGGAGGGAAAAAATTCTGACTCAGGCACTTGGTGATATTTATGCGATTGATTCGATTTTCTTTATATCTTTGCAGGGAAATATTTTAATCATTTTAAAACAGGGATCTATGAAAAATCTGATATTCGTATTGACAATATTATTCATCCAGTTAAATTTCAGTGCCCGGGCCGGGCAGAATGATCACACAAATGACCAGCCTGAATCAATCCTTTCATTGGAAGGAAGCAAGGAAAAGGAAGGCATTTTCCTGGAGAATGAAAGCAAGTATAATTTTGATGAAACCGTCGATAAACTCAAGGCAGCCATTGAACAGAAAACATGGAAAGTAACCGCAATTCATGATCTGCAGCAAACAATGAAAACCTATGGGAAGGATGTATTGCCGGTGAAGGTTTTTGCCGTTTGTCACCCGAAGCATTCGAGCAAAATACTGGAGAAGGACGATGAGCGGATCGTATCCTGCATGATGCCCTGCCGGATCAGCGTGTATCAAAAAAGTGACGGCAAAACTTATATTTCCAGGATCGATCCTGCCCCTATGGCAAAGGCCTTCGGTGGTATCGTTGAACAGGTCATGACCGAATCGGCGAATGAAATAGAAGTGATAATCAGCGAATTCATCGTGAAAAAATAGTTGCCCCGGAAATTGCTTGTGGTGATGGCTTTTCTTGTCACACTTTGCATTGCCATCGACAGTGCATTGAATGCATCCCATGTCATGGTATTCTTTTCGCTGATCATCCTTTCCATCCTGTTTTTCTCCCTTTATGAAGAATCGGATAAACACAAACTTGGTGTCAGTATCGCATGCCTCATTCTGGGGAGTATTTACCTGGTTTTTTATCCCATTGATTTTACCTGGTGGCGTTTCTCTCTGTATTCAGGCACGCTGTATGTTTTAGCCATCTCTTTTTTCGTCAGTTGGATGATTACCAGGCACTTGCATCATACACATGATGGATGACTGTTTCTTAAGAGCAGCGCACCTTCCCGAAGATCATCTGCACGGCTGCTATTCCTTTTGCCATCCCAATGACGACCGGTGCAGGAACCGTGTCGGCCATCACCCTGGCCCTGGTGATAAAGTTTATTCTCACCGGAATTTCAGACGCTTTTCCAAAAATCATGTAACCGTTTCCGGCGCTACAACCTGATCGAAAATTTTTTCAGCCTGCCATCAATCATATGGGCCGGGATAATTTGCTTGATACTGTCAGCAACTGCATTCATCAGTCCCTCACGCACATAATCGTGACGGATGACCAGTGAGATTTCGCGGGTTGCTTCCGGACGCATAATCCTTCTAAGGTTCATTTTCTGCATAGGGGTTAAAAAATCGATATGCAGCTCCGGGATGATCGTGTACCCGCCATTCAAATCCACAATTTTCACCAGCGTATCAATGCTCCCGGCCTCGTATGTCGAAGTATGGGTTTTATTTCCGCAAAAATTAAGCACCTGGTTGCGCAGGCAATGCCCCTCTTCGAGCACCCACAAATGTTCCAATGGCATTTCATTGATGGATATTTCTTCCCTGGAAAAAATCGGCTCACCGGGTGAAATGTAGGCGGCAAACTTTTCATAATATAACGGAACCTCAAGAATTTTTGGATCCTCAAGCGGGGTCGACAGAATGGCCATGTCTATGGCACCTGCATGCAGCTTGCGGATAATTGATTCCGTTCTCATTTCAGCGACTTTCAGCGAAATTTCTGGGTGATTTTTACGAAACAGGGATAGGAACCCGGGCAGCAGGTAGGGCGCAATGGTTGGAATCAACGCCAGCGACAGGGCGCCTGTCAGTGAATCCCGCTGCGTGTGTACCTGCTCGTGCAATTGCCTTACATGAAACAGTATGACCTGCGCGTGATGTATGATCATGGCTCCTACATCGGTTGGGACAATGGGATGCTTTGACCGGTCGAAAATCAGGCAGTTCAGCTCTTCTTCAAGTTTTTGAATCATGGCACTCAGCGTAGGCTGGGTTACCTTGCAAATTTCGGCAGCACGGACAAAATGACGGGTTTTGTCCAGGGCAGTAATGTATTCCAGTTGTTGTAGGGTCATGGTCGTATATTTTAATTATCTGCGGCCTTCCGCGCGGATTGTAATATTGATACGATCTATATAGCCATAGACAATATCTGTTTTGTCGATAAAGATAATTGAAATAATTTTGCTTCACGAAAATCAATTCAAAAATTATTAATCCTAAATCAAATCGATATGTCACAAATTGGAAAAGATATTGTGGACTTCAAAGTTCAGGCTTTTGTAAACAACGGATTTAAAGAAATTACCAAAAAGGATATCCTGGGTAAATGGTCGGTGTTTTTCTTCTACCCTGCCGATTTCACCTTCGTTTGTCCGACTGAGTTGGAGGATTTAGCCAATAAATACAGCGAATTTAAAGCAGCAAACTGTGAAATTTACGCCGTTTCCTGCGACACGCATTTTGTGCACAAGGCATGGCACGATACATCGGAGACCATCAGGAAGATCAATTATCCGATGCTGGCTGATCCGACAGCCGTTTTGGCCAGGGGATTCGACGTAATGATCGAGGAAGCTGGTATTGCTGATCGCGGTACCTTTATCGTGAATCCGGAAGGAAAGATACAGGCTATGGAGGTGGTAGCGGGAAATATTGGCCGCAATGCCACCGAATTGTTACGCCGCCTGCAGGCTCTGCAGTTTGTTGCTAGCCATCCATCTGAAGTTTGTCCTGCCAAATGGGAACAGGGCGCCGAAACCCTTAAGCCAAGCATCGACCTGGTTGGTAAAATTTAATTAATTAGTAATCATCAAAAAGGGAGAAACCATTGCGGGATCTCCCTTTTTTTAAGATTCCTGTCATGTTGGAACAAGCATTAAAAGATCAGATCCGCACCTATTTTACGGGTTTGAAATCGAATTTCACCTTCCAGGTTACCGTCAGCCCGTCGCATCCCAACCGGGGAGAGCTGACCGGGCTACTTCAGGATGTAGCATCCTGCTCCGAGAAAATTGACTGTCAAATCAGCGATGGAGAAGGGCTTTCGTTCTCAATCCTCAAAAACGGAAGTCCGGCAGCTGTTGTTTTTCGTGCCGTGCCCACCGGGCATGAGTTCAGTTCTTTACTGCTTGCCATTCTCAACATGGATGGGATCGGGAAAAATATCCCTGATGAACTCATCGTCAATCGCATCAAAGCATTGAAGGGCCATATCAATCTCCAAAGTTATATTTCGCTTACCTGCACAAATTGCCCGGATGTGGTGCAATCACTGAATGTGATGTCGATCCTGAACAGCAGCATTCACCACGAGATCATCGATGGCGGCATCAACCAGGATGAGGTCAAATCGCTTAACATTCAAGCTGTTCCATCTGTTTATGCCAATGGGGATCTATTGCATGTGGGCCGTTCGGACCTTGGGGAGCTATTGGCAAAACTGGAGGAAAAATTCGGTTCTGATTACAAGCCTTCATCAGCAGAAATAAAAGAATACGATGTGATCGTGGCCGGAGGGGGGCCTGCCGGGATTTCCGCAGCCATCTATTCGGCGCGTAAAGGCTTGAAGGTGGCCGTAGTGACCGACCATCTCGGAGGACAGTTAACCGAAACGCTGGCCATTGAAAACATGATCTCAGTCCCAAAAACAACCGGGAATCAGCTGACCGCTAATCTCCGGCTGCACATGAAGGAATATCCAATGGATCTGTTGGAGAACAGGAAAATTGAACAGGTTGAACTGGTCAGCGGCCGCAAGCAGGTTCATACTTCCATGGGTGAAATTTTAACGGCGCCTGCCCTGATCATTGCTTCAGGTGCAAGCTGGAGGCGGTTGAACATCCCGGGCGAAAGTCAGTATATCGGTTCAGGCGTTGCCTTTTGCGCACATTGCGACGGGCCATTTTACAAGGGAAAGCGGGTGGCTGTAATCGGCGGAGGCAATTCGGGCCTGGAAGCCGCCATTGACCTGTCGGGCCTGGCATCCGAAGTCACGGTCATTGAATTCATGCCCGAACTCAAGGGAGACCAGATCCTGCAGGATAAAATAAAATCCCTGGATAATGTGAAAGTCATTACGGGAGCCGAAACGCTGACCATTGAAGGCGACGGGACAAAGGTAACCTCGCTTCAATTCAGGCACCGTGATTCTGGTCTTCCGGAACATCTGGATCTTGACGGAATATTTGTACAGATCGGGTTGAAACCCAACAGTCAGGTTTTTAGCACTTTGGTGGATGTAAGCCGGTACGGCGAGATCCTGATCGATGCCCATTGCCGCACCAGCGTGCCCGGTGTTTATGCTGCCGGTGATGTTACCAATGTACCTTACAAACAAATCGTTATCGCAATGGGTGAAGGTTCAAAAGCCGCACTTTCGGCCTTTGATGACAAAATGAAAGATAAACTGCTGGCATAATGATGTCTTGCTTTTCCCTTGAAACGGTCGCTCCATTCGCTGAGCAGGAAGTTTCATGATTTGTTCCCCGGCATCCCAGGTTAAAATTCAGGAAACGCTTGACTTTTATCCTTGATTGTCGTACTTTTATAGTCACTATGCCCTAATTATTAAACAGATACGCTCATGTCTGTGATCATAGGATATATTACTCCCGATATTTCGGATTCCCTTAAAATTTTAAAATCAGCGAAACATGAAAAGGTGTTTTATAATTCTTTTTTCCTGGTTTTCCTTCCTGGCGGGAATCGGTCAGAACCAGACAATCAACCTGGCCTTTAATGGCAGGGATTCTGCAACACAAAATCCTGTCACCCTTGATAGTGTTGAGGTACGTAACATAACAGCAGAATGTGACACTACGGTATATGGTCCGTCACCTTCCCTCCGGCTGGTAATACCGTCGGGAATCGGCGACCAGCTGTACCCGGGAAGTGAACCTGTTACTGTTTTGCCCCCGGTTCCAAATCCCTTCACGGGGAGAACCACTGTAACGATCCGGCTCAACCAGTCAGGTCCGGTGACCCTGATCCTTTATGATCCGCTGGGGAATCTGATCGCACATCACCAGTCCGACCTGAAACCTGGAATGCACCACTTCGGAATAACGACATCCGTTAACACCTTTCTTGTTCTGAATGTAAAGGCCGGAAATATCTCCAGGGCTGTCAAGCTGATCAGCCAGGGCAATGATCCCGGGGATGACAGGATAAATTACCTCGGATTCAGCCACGATATCCTGAAGTCAGGACTTTTCTTCACAGGATTTATATTCCGCAAGGGGGATCTGTTGTCATTCACGGCCATGAAAAGCGGTTATTATGAGAAAGTATTGTCCGATACACCGGCAAGCGATACCGCTTACAGCTTTATACTGACCATGATGCCGACAGGGCCCGTTGTGGTCTCCGACAGTGTAACCGCGATAACCCCAACAACTGCCACCGGCGCGGGGAATGTCACTTCCGACGGGGGAGCCGCCGTGACGGGCCGTGGTTTTTGCTGGGATACTGCATTCAATCCCACGCTGGCGGATCCGCACACGGCCGATGGATCAGGGCTGGGTCCTTTTGTGAGCTATATCACCGGTCTTGACCACAATACTACCTATCATGGACGGGCATATGCCATAAACAGCGCTGATACATCATATGGTGCTGATGTTGAATTTAAAACCCTCCCGGTAGCCCCGTCAGTTGTTACCTTAAACATTATCAATATTACCCCTTTGACTGCTGAAGGAAGCGGCGAGGTGACTGATGATGGCGGGGCCGCTGTGACTGAACGCGGTTTTTGCTGGAGCACCTCACCGGATCCGACGGTTGCAGATCCCCATACCAGTGATGGTTTCGGGACCGGGAGCTTTCAGAGCAACATCAGCGGGCTGAATCCTGATGTAACCTGGTATGGAAGAGCTTATGCCATCAACAGTGCAGATACATCCTACGGCGAAAACATCAGCTTTTATACACCGGGCGATGGTTTTTACATCAAAGGCACAGCAACTGCATACAGTGAGTTCAATAAAAATGCCCTGATGAAGATCACGCGCAACGAGGTGATCCAGGTTGAAGATCCAAACCTGCTTGAACTCTATATTCCTGTCAAATCCGGTTCGGATGGATTCAACATTGTCCAGGTGACCGGGGTCACGATGAAAACCTACGGCCCGGGGCAGGACTTCACTACCATCCTGAATGGCACCCCGGATGAACCTAAAGTGCCGTTCCAGCGCGGTTCAATCATTGAAACAGCATCCAGGTTCACGGTTCCTGAGGATGGGATGTACCATGTTGTGATTTACTTGGGAACCCTGAAGGCTGTTGTCGTTCCGGTTCACTGGGGATTATGCGGCACTCCGTTCCTTGGATGGGGGGCTTCGCTTCCGATGACCGGATCGGGCTTTGACCTGATTTCCATGAATTGGACATTGGATAGTCTTGAACTTACCGGCCAGGGCCAATGGAAGTTCCGCTACTCTGACGGGTGGAAAATTGAACTTGACACGACAGTGTTCATCGGGCCAGGAATCGTTGGAGTGAAAGCAAATACCAATTTTGGACAGGCTGTAGATTCTCTTGTTCCCGGGGGCCCAAATATTTTCGTGACCGAAAGTGGCCTTTATACGTGCAACATGGAATACACCCTGGGATCAGGTTATACCGCTGAATTGATCAAGACCGGTCCGCTTCCGCCGGTCAACTGGACCGGTGTATTGTGCGATGCAGTGGGTACAGGGATCAGCCTTGATAACCCGACGGCGACACCCGATACCAGCGCATGGCATTGGGGTAACCAAATGCTGGGTGACAATGGAGGTGTTCCGGCGGTATCCGGCCTTGTTTATACCTGGACATGGACAGGCATAATCCTTGAGGCTTTTCAGGGATTCAAAGTCAGAACGCTCAATGGAGTTCCATCACCGGTTAACGGTATTTATTTCGATTCCGGGTATAATGATCTGAATATTGCAGCAAGCGCTCCTGAAATCATAAGTGGTGGTCCGCCGAATTATAACCTGATGACAACACTGAAAGCAAGTTATACCATCACGCTGCACATTGATGCTGCGAATGAGAATCACAGGGAACTCATCATTGTGAAGAACTGAGTCGCCATTTTTTGCATTGCTGGTTACACCTGCCTTGGATAAAAAACGGAGCTGATTTCCTGTTTAAACACCAACGGCCACCTGGAATGAGGACTGCTGATATTAAAGAATCAATATCAATTCTGAGGCTTTGACTGTAAATTTTGCAGCACTTTGTCAATTCCCAAAGACCCTCCCTGCACTGGCGGGAAATCTTTAAAAGAGGACAGGAATTTACCAATAACTGTCTGTGCAGGAACAAAAAGCCATAAGTTGTCGCCATACCATCTTGTGTACATTGAAGATTTCCATGACACTTCGAAAGGATCTGCTCTCAAATTCATTACCAATGGCCATGACGGAGTTTTACGAAATCCTTCATTGATAGAACCTTCCATATAGGAAAAATGAAGCTTCCAATTTTCATAACGTAAAGCATTCAAATTACCGCCGGCATCAAAATAGAAAATTTCTTTTCGCGGATTTTCAGTAATCTCACCTGACCAAAGCGGCATCAGGTTGTAGCCGTCGAGATGAACTTTGAAGTTTTTATTACCCGCTGTATAACCGGTAAGTAGTTTTTCCTTAACATCAGGCACCCCGGCTGCTGCAAGCAGGGTGGGCATCATATCTTCATGCGAATAAATATTATTATCAATTGTTCCAGGTTTAATAACTCCAGGCCATCGGATCACGCATGGTACTCTGAATCCACCCTCCCAGGTTGAACCCTTTTCACCGGCAAAAGGAGTAGTTCCACCATCGGGCCAAGTAAACTTCTCGGCACCATTATCAGATGAGTACATGATGATAGTATTGTCAATAATACCCAGGTCTTCCAGCTTTTTAAGAACCGTACCAATTGCTTTGTCGTGTTCCACCATGCCGTCAGGATAAAGGCCAATTCCTGTTACACCAATACTCTCATCCTTTAAACGGGTCCAGACATGCATGCGTGTGGCACTCAGCCAAACAAAGAAAGGCTGTCCTGCTTTATGAGCTTTTTCAATAAAAGCAATAGCTGCAGCAGTGAATTCTTCATCTGCTGTTTCCATTCTTTTTCTTGTCATTGGCCCTGTATCATCAATACGCTGTGTCCCGTTGGCATTGGCATATGAATGCAAAACGCCGCGAGGTCCGAATTTTTCGTGAAATGCTTTTTCTTTAGGATAGTAATAGGTTTCAGGCTCTTCTTCAGCATTCAAATGATACAGGTTTCCGAAAAATTCATCAAAACCATGATTGGTTGGCAGCATTTCGTCACGATCGCCAAGATGGTTTTTTCCAAACTGACCGCATGTGTAACCCTGTGGTTTTAATAGTTCAGCAATGGTAGGCTGATTATCCTTTATACCTTGATCTGCACCAGGCATTCCAATAGTCAGTAGTCCTGTCCTGAATGGATGCTGACCTAAAATGAATGCAGCACGTCCGGCTGTACATGATTGCTGTGCATACCAGTCGGTGAACACGGCCCCTTCATGCCCGATGCGGTCGATGTTGGGTGTCTTATAGCCCATCATTCCCTGGTTATTTATGCTGATATTTGAATATCCAATGTCATCCCCCCAAATAACAAGGATGTTTGGTTTTTTCTGCTGTGCATGCACAGTCAAAGTAACTATAAGAAGCAACAGCAATGCTGTGTATTTTGTTATAAAATTCATTTTTATACAACTTTGGTTTTTGCTTACTCTGGCAGGTTTTCAGCTTCCCCTTTGTGTTTAATTCTCGACAAATTTACATGAAAACCCGGCTGATAAAAATCCAACGGATAAAAATTCTGTTATTTGCCCAGGCACTTTAGGTGCTCACAGTAAACCGGATAGCGTTTCAACAGGATTGTTATCACTGTTGTCCGGCATTAGTTTAGCAAGGAGCCGAACGTGGGGTCAGGCTCCAAAATAAATTGTAGATTTGTTGTTGTCGGCAAACCATGATCTAAAAATCATATCGTGAAAAAAATCTATTTTGCAGGTTCAATCCGGGGCGGAAGAAACGACCTTGAATTATACCGGGAAATAATCCGTTATTTGACAAATTTCGGTGAGGTTTTAACCGAGCACATCGGAGATGCGGGCCTTACCCCGATGGGAGAAGCTGGTATCTCCGACAGCGGGATTTATCATCGGGATATCGACTGGCTTTCCCAGTCCGGATTTGTGGTGGCAGAGGTTTCCACGCCAAGCCTGGGCGTGGGTTTTGAGATTTCAAGGGCAGTTGAATTGAAAAAAAAAGTTCTGTGTTTGTACCGCAGTCAACCGGACAGGAAACTATCCGCCATGATTTCCGGGTGTCCGGATATCCAGGTCAGGGAATATCATACTTTTGAGGAGGTGAAGCAGATTATCGGTATTTTTTTTACTGGTGACCATAATATTGGGTAAATTGCCGTCAGCATTCTAACTTAAAAGGTGATGACCAACAACATGCTTGATAAAACATTCGGACCTGTAGGAACTTCCGCTGGTGTGATTCTGTTTTTCGCAGGATTGGTTTTATCCTTGTTTTATTTTTCGGGAATTCTCCTGGTTCTCATTGGCGGATTTGTGGGATTCACCTCAACAAGTGCCTTGATTGACATTGATGGGATGAGGGTTAAATTTTGCAATAACATTTTTGGGATTATTCGAACAGGAAAATGGATTCCAATCGAACCGACGATGAAAATCGGAATCAGGGAATCAAATCAAACCTATCGCGCGTTCAGCAGGGGAAACCGCATGCTTGATGTAAGCAAAAAAGATTATCGGCTGATTCTCCTTGATTCGCATTACAGGGAAATATTGCCGATGAAAAAATTGGATACGATAGAAGCGGCAAAAGCGGAACTTCATATAATGGGGAATCGGCTTGGATTGACTTGCATTGAATGAGGGCCAAAAAGTAATCTGACCAAATAAAAAAGCCATTGTTAATTCTGTGCTTTAGCAGGCAACGTAAATGAAAAAGTGCTGCCCTTGCCCTCTTCGCTCTCAATCCATAACCTGCCACCGTGTTTTTCAATAAAATCCTTGCAGATAATCAATCCCAGGCCTGTACTGGGCTCGCCCATTAAGCCTTTCCGGTTTGTATTGGCATCCAGCTTGAAAAGATTCTCCAACATTTCTTTGTTCATTCCGATGCCAGTGTCTTTGACTGAAATTTCAATCCAATTGTGATCCATTGATTTTGCCGTGATTGTAATATTTCCCCTGGGGGCGGTGAATTTTATGGCATTTGATACAAGGTTGCGAAATATGGATTCAAACATATTGCTGTCGGCATAAACGGCCAGGTCGTCTGGAACTTCATATATATGATCAATCTCTTTTTGTGTGATTGCATCCAGGGTTAAAACCAGGCTTTCAGAAAGTTTGGGCAAAAGAAGAAAAGATTCAGGTTCAAAGGTGGTAATGCCTCTTTGCATTCGCGACCATTCCAAAAGGTTTTCCAGCAGGTTAAAGAGCTTGGAGGCGGAATTTCTCATATTCAGGGCCATTTTTTGAATCTCGTCCAGCCTCAAGGTGGGCAGGTCTTCGACCAGCATTCTTGTAAAGCCAAGTAGTGGCTGGAACGGGCTCCGCAGGTCGTGCGCAATAATTGAGAAAAACTTATCCTTTTCGTTATTGAGTTTTAAAAGTTCTTCGTTTTTAAGTTTGATTTCTTCCTCTGCCTGCTTTCGGTCGGTGATATCCCTTAAAATTCCTTCGTGAAACAGGATTTCTTCATTGTCACCCATCATATACCATCCGTGATCTTCTACCCAAATAGCCGAACCATCCTTTTTTTTCAGGCTGTATACCCCCATTTCTTCCAGCTTTTCCTGCAATACCAGGCTTTCACGGTCGGATGGTTCAAAGTATAACTGTGTCTTTATATCAATGGCCAACAGTTCCTCTTTGCTGTCATAGCCCAACATCTTAATCATTGCCGGGTTTACATCGACAAATTTCCCATCGTGGGTGCTTCTATACACACCATCAGGCATCCTTTCCACCAGGTTGCGGTGAGTTGCTTCACTCTCCCTTAATGCCACTTCTGCCTGCTTGCGGTCAGTAATATCACGGAATATTGCAAAAGTCCCAATGAATGTATCATCCTTAAAACTGGGCGTTGCAGTACCAAGAATATATTTTTTACTTCCGTCTTTTAAAACTATTTCGTGCTCATAGGTGCTACTCTCCCCTTTATGACGTTTCTGTGTCTCCTTTTTAACTGTTTCAAGACTTTCACCTGCCAGGAAATCAGTTAAACATAATCCTGTTAATTCTCCATTGCCTACCCCAAATATTTTTTCTGCTGATGGATTGGCAAAAACAAATACCTCTTCTTCATTCACAAAACCAACGCCTTCACCCATATTTTCAATTAATGTACGGTATCTTGCCTCGCTCTCCCGCAGTGCAGCCTCCGACTTTTTGCGATCGGTGATATCGTGGAAAGACCAGACCCTTCCCTTGGGTGTACTTCCAAGATACATAGGCTTCGAAATGCGCTCGAAAATACGCCCGTCCCTGAAGTATATAAAATCATAGGATTCTGATTCAGGCTTATCATACAGTTCCGATACTTTAGCCATAAATTCATCTGGATCATCCAGTTGTCCAACAACGTAGTCCAGCAAGACTTTATCATCCCCTGACTTGAGGATGTCACCCGGTATGTTCCATAATTCGGCAAATTTGGTGTTGGTTTTGATGACTGATCCTTGCTCGCCGACCACAAGAATCCCGTTATGAATTGATTCAAGCGTTGCATCCATTAATGACAGTGAGTTTTTCAATGCCTCCTCCGCCATGTAGCGCTGGGTGATATCCTGTAAAATACAATGCGTTTGCTTAAATGTTCCGTTGGAATTATACCCTATCTTTCCTTCGAAAGCAATGAATAATGTACTGCCATTCTTATGAACCATCTCAAATTCACTATGAATCTGCCCTTTCGCCTTGAAAAGTGGGAATCGGTTGCGGAAGCCTTCCTGATAGGCAGGAGAAAGAAAATCACCAAACCATTTCCCTATAACTTCGTTGCGGGAATAGCCAAGGGTATCTAGCCAGGTTTGATTTACTTCAATGAAATTTCCGTCAAAATCGAGCGACTGATAACCAAGTGGTGCATTATTAAATAGCGATTGGAATTGCTCATCACTTTCTTTCAACGACTCAACCGTTTTTTTGCGTTCTGTGATATCGCGGGCAATATGGATAGACCCGGTGATATTACCCTGATTATCCAGCAAAGGTGCAACAGTGACGGAATACCAACCATCCAGTGGTTCTATATAGATATCATCTGAATGTTTCTGCCCGTCTTTCAGCATTTGTTCGTGCACACAAAAAGTGGGCGGTTCATCCGTCTGATGCATATTCCAAAAACATTTTGACCCGGCCAATGCTCCTGATGAAACACCCAGGCAATTATTCATTGCCTTATTGGCCCGGATAATATTATGCTCCTTATCAAGAATAAATATAAGGTCAGGAGAGATATCAAAAATGTGCTCGAAATCAATTCCCGCGGGTGTTTGTTTGTTCAAAGAATCCATAGTTTATCATTTGACAACAATGTGCAATTGACTGGACAATCCGCAACAGGTATTATATTTTGGGATATCCCATAAACCATTTGATTGTGAATATGATGTCAAAGGTATTGAATTAAAAACCAGATTCCATAATAGGAACAAATAATTCTATGAATCGCTGAAGGAGCTTGTTCCACAAGTTGGATGGGCCAGTTGCCTTGACTGCCTTTCGCCGGTGTATCCGCCATGCGGAACATGAAGTGTGAAAAATGCAATTCTTTTCCGGAATTGTGTAACACTTCCCGGGATAAACGGGCTGACCTTTGTAAGGTGAAAACAGATCCTTACCTGTTCCGCCTGAAACGGAATGTAATACATGATAAAATGATTAAAACAAAAAGTTTACTGTCCATAGTGACAATGATTGCGGCATTCATTTATATAATGGCCCTTGACGGATGTAAAAAAGATGATCCTGCAGCGCCTCCCGCCAGACAGACCAGCTACAGCCTGAAGGCAAAGGATGTGCTCGGGGTAACAGGTACCGTCACTTTCACCGAAACCAGCAATACTGTAACTACCATAAGTATAACGCTTACAGGTGTTCCTTCGGGAACCCACCCGGCCGAACTGTGCATGAATTCGGCAATTGAAGGAGGTGCCGTTTCCATAGCACTGAATGCAGTGGATGTGACCGGGAAAAGTTCGACGGCTACTACTTTGATGACATACAACCAGCTGGTTGCTTACGATGGATTTATAAAGGTCCTTAAAAGTACCGCTGAGCCCGGTGTAATTCTTGCCCAGGGCGACATTGGCGGGAATGTGATAACTTCAACCAATATAGCCTATTCGCTGGACACCATAGGTACATATGGGGTATCCGGAAATGCATTATTTGAAAAAAGGGTGAACGGGAATACCCTGGTGACAATTTCGCTTGCAGGAGCAATTGGCGGCGATGTATACCCGGCAACAATTAACCTCGGTTCAATCTCCTCAGTTGGAGGAGGCCCTGTCGTGAAAGTGCTGAACAGTGTTGATGGAAGCACCGGGAAAAGCTACACCAACATCCGGAAGCTTGATAGCGGAATTAACATCACCTATGATAACTGGCTGGTATATGACGGCTATGTGAATATTTATCAAATTGCAGTGGCGCCAGGAAATATTATTTGCCATGGGAATATTGGTTCGCATTAAAGCCGAAAGGATGATCACAATGACATTTTAAAGATAACATTATGAAAACGAAAGAAACATCTGAAAAGAACATGGTCGTTGTTTACAGAAAAGACGGGAAAACTCCCGATCGCAGATATAAAAGTTCGAGGGATATTGTTTCAACCCAAAACCCTGGAAAAAACAAGAAACCAACCAAAGAGGTGAAGATTCCCGAATTTAAATATAAACGATTCAGGGACAATGTCATATCAAAGAATATAGAAGCCAATAAGATCAACCCGGTTCAAATAAAACCAGTCGGGAAAAAACCACTTTGGAAAGTCAGTGGTTAAAATTGCAGGTTCTCCAACCAAAATGCTTCGGACTGGCTGTAGATGCTTTGGCTGCCATAGATGATTGACAGGCCGGGACCGCCTTCGATCCCGGCACCCCAGGAGCCTTTCTGGGCAAGGAGGGAAACGGCCGGAGCAGCCAGTAACAGGAAGAAGCTAATGATCATTGTCTTGTTCATACAAGGAAAAATTGATTTTAACTCATTCGCTAAAACATTTTGTATATTTGACAAAATGTAACGTCATGAGTTCAAGAATTCTGTTACTTGCAGCCGTGGCTCTATGCGGGCTCGCCGGTTGCAAAAAGAGTTCGTCACCCGACAACGAGCCGGAAAAAACAATCAGTGTCCTCTGGAATGATATCCCTTTTAGAACGGACAAATATCTAAGAATCCCATACACCCTTAAAACATGGGAATATGAAAAGGATGGGCTCAAACTCAGGAGTCTGACGATCCTTGATAACCAAACCCAGGCTGTATTGTTAAAGATAGATTCGGCATACTACGACCAGGTGACAATTTACAAGGATTCAATATTATCAGTCCTGGATCTTAAACAGGTTAAAGTGCCGGGCTGTTACATGTCAATTCAGCTTCCTGTTGCCCTCACCCAGGTTCCGCCCGCCAAAGTAACACACCTGTTTGAATTCCAGGACACCATCCACAATAAAACAGTGATCTACAACGGCCCTGTATTGGCCCCCAGGCTGAACGAAACCCCGCTGCCCATTTCCTCTCCCGTAAAAGGCGAAAACTGGTCGTTTTCATCCCTCTCCTCGAACGCGTATCATTTCGACGGCCTCTATATTAACAACGGGAAGTTAATCTCCCCTCAGCGGTTTGCCTGGGATAATTCTCAGGCCAACAATGATTTTGTGACTCACACGGGTGATCCTAAAAAAAATGACTCCTATTTTTGTTACGGTGATACATTATATGCCGTGCTGGCAGGCAGGGTGATGACGATCCAGGACGGATTTCCAGAAAACTCAGGGGATGCCCGTGATGCCCCGTTAACCAATATTTACTCCTACGACGGCAACTTCCTTCAACTCGATATTGGTGGGGGATACTTTGCCTATTATTGCCATTGTGTTCCCAATTCCTTCCTTGTAAAACCGGGAGATTATGTTGCCGAAGGAGCCCCTCTGGCCCTGTTGGGTAATTCGGGCAACTCCCTCCAACCCCATCTGCACTTCCAGGTTACCGACGGGCCCGACATATGGAACAGCACAGGAATCCCCGTCGTGCTTAAACAATATGTTAAAACCGCGGTGTACGCGCCACCCTGGGCTTTTATCACACCCGAATCATTCAATAATGCCCTGATGGAAAGGAATTACCTGGTTAAGGTGGAATGAGGGCCCCGGAATGCAAAAATCGAAGTTCCAAACCATCCTCTGCCGATTTTTTTTAACCGCCATATATTCTTACCAATCAATAAGTTGATGGGGACAGTTTCCTCCGAAAAAGACTGGTCAAAACGACCGGCCTCTAAACAAACAAAGCAACCATAAAATAGTCATGTTTGGAATAAATCACCAACCGATGAGGATGTAAGATTCAATCCGGCGTATTCCATCTGACTCATAAAAAAAACAATAATAACAGATGAACATTTCAAAAATTAAAAAGAGGTGGGGCCTCACGTTGTTTTTGCTTGTTGTCATTGCCGTACTGGCTTTGTATCCTTTACCGCCACAAGCTCCAATCCAGTATTACGACAGGCAAAGTAGTTTTTTAAAAACAGAAAAAGTGGCTGGTGAAAAGTGGTTGGTGTGGCTGTATAATAACCCGGTTGGCGAAGCAACATTGTGGGCGCTGGCCAAAAGAAAGGTGGTCTCGTCTGTTTATGGCAGCAGGATGGATCGTCCTTCATCGGTAAAAAAAATACAGCCCTTTGTGGAAGAATTTGATATCGACCTGGGCACCGCCCAAAAACAGGAGTTCAGCTCCTTCAACGATTTCTTTACCCGGAAACTAAAACCTGATGCCAGGCCGGTGGATACCAACTCAACCGTTACAGTGTCGCCTGCCGACGGAAAAATACTGGCCTATGCCAATATCAGCCACAGCGATTTTATCATCAAAGGATACCGCTTCGATATTTTTTCATTTTTGAATAATACCCGCCTTGCCCAAATGTACCATGACGGCACCCTGGTGATCATCCGGCTCGCCCCTTTCGATTACCACCGTTTCCATTTTCCCATTGGCGGAAGTGTATCACCCATCACCCGGATCGACGGTGATTACTATTCAGTTAACCCCTTTGCTTTGCGCAAAATGACTGAAATATTCTGCCTGAACAAAAGGGAATATCTCATCATTTCAAACCCCTTGTTTGGAAATGTTTTGATGACTGAAGTAGGTGCAACGATGGTTGGAAGTATCGTACAGACTTATTCAGGAAATATTGTAAAAAAAAGGGGAAGAGAAAGGGTATTTCAAGTTTGGGGGTTCCACGGTAGTGCTGTTTTTTGAAAAAAACAAAATTCGCATCGATGAAGATTTGTTGATGAATACTTCAAGGGGTTATGAAACGGTGATCAAAGAGGGAGAAAGAATTGGTGTATCGATGCTTAATCCGACCGTTTCGAGGCAGAGATGAAATGGTTGGAAACAGTCAACTCAATTGGCAATCACAGGAAAAGCCGGCATTTCTAAACTCACACTGTTCGGGTACCCGGGTGATCGGGTATCCGGGCTTACCATTTTTTCCCGGACTTCACCATGCGGATGATAGCAGTGGAATATTCACCCTTCAGCAGCAGGAAATAGATACCCGGGGAATACTCCATCCCCTCGCCTGATAATTCCATGTTGTACCGACCGGGGCTCAGGTCACGGTATACCGGCCCGAAAACTTTACGGCCGTAAAGATCTGTGACCATTATGGCGATATGCTGCCGGGTTTTGACCTCATAGTTCACAGTCGTGCCGCCGGTAAAGGGATTCGGATGGTTCTGCCACAACACCAGGTCGCCCGAAACGACGGCCGGCATGTCGGATATTCCGTTTGGAATGAATAGTTTTTCTTCCGACCAGGGACTCCACTTCAGGTTCATGTCGCGGTACCGGATCCGGAAGCCGTGCTGTGCGTTCGAATCCAGTTTCCCTCCAGGCACCGTGAACGAGTATAGGTTGATTCCGGCGTTCTTGTCAATGGGGGTGAAATCGGGTGATCCGGTGTTCCCGAATACGTTCTCGAAGTTCCTGACCGTGTCCAGCACCGGGTGTGTGTAGTCACCCGGCGTGAGGGTGATCTGGATCTCGGCCGACATGCACGAATCGGCCCCCGATATGGGCGATGAATTCAGAATGAGGGGATTCCATCCGGACACCTCGAACACCAGGGGCTGCGCCGGAGGGGGTTGGTTCATCCTGAAATGAAAGGTGTCGAAAACCTGGTTGGCGATCGGGTGTTCCGGTTTGCCCAGCGTGTAGGATTCCGCCGTATAGGATTTCCCATCAACGTCCACATCGATGATCGCATAGCAATAGTCGTCAACCGCCTTGAGGATCTCCTGCCAGTTCCTTGAATGGGTGCTGAAACGGGTGGGCTCCGCCCCGCCACCGCCCGACAGCAGCAACCTCATGTCGTGCTGGTCGCCGGCCGGGAGCTGGGTGAGTTCCCATACCCCCTGCTCGTAGCAGTGCGCATGGCCGCAGGAGTACTGCACCACTTTGGGGTATTTTTCGAAGGTGCTGAAAAACACGATCTTGACGGAATCACCGTCGCCCTCGGGCCAAACGGCCGACCGGTACGGATGGTGCGAAAAAGGAAATACCAGGTCCACGGTGTTGCTGGTGTCTGATCCCGACAGGACCTTCCCGAGCCATTCATGCTGCAACGACTCGCTGACCAGGCCGGAGTTCGAATTGAGTGCAATGAATTCACAGTTAAGGATCCGGAAAGAGTAAAACCGCTGGTTGAATTTGGTAATCTGGATTTCAGGGTCGGTGAAATCGGTGTATTTCATGTAGTTGAAATAGTGGGGCGATTCATGCTCGTGGTTCCCGATGGAGACCATGAAGGGAACGGAACAGGAGAGGTTGGAGATCGGGGTGAAATATTCTGGTTCAAACCGGTTTATATCCGATCCCGACCAAACGACATCGCCCGTGTGCATGACCATGTTCACCGAGTTGTACCAGTCGGCCCCGTACTTTGCGACCAGGGTCTGCAGGATGTTTTCGCAAACCACCGGGAGATAGGTCGGGATCGTGTCATTATTTCGTGAATCTCCGACGACCACGAACCGGACATGCTGGCCAGGAGCCTGTGATGAGGGCTGTGTCCGGAACGGGAAGACCCCCGACGAATCGGAGCCGCTGATGCACCGGTAATAGTAAGTCGTGGCCGGCGTCAGCCCCGTGAGTTTTACGGTGTGCCAGATTTTTCCGGAGTTGTTCAGGAATGAGCCCGGTGCAAGGTTGGTCAGGGTTGAATCAGAGTTCCCATACCGCACCTGTGTAAAAGAGGTGTCCGCAGAGTGCCAGCTGATGTAAATCGACGTCGGCGTAGGGGTCTGCAGGTAAGGTTTCGGCTGTGAAATGGCGAAATGGCCCGTCATGACGAGCCAGATCAGCGTCAGGATGGTGTGTACATGATTTTTCATACTGAAAGGGCTTTGGTTTTTGACAGGATGGTGTTGTTTTGCTAATCTGTTCAGGAATTAAAGGTACAAAATTTTTTCCTTTCACTTTTATCTGTTCATTGAATTCCTGCTCCAATAACGATCTGTGATTTGTAAAATTCCGTGGGGGAAAGAACCAGAATAATCAAGTGAATCGCGGACCACATTCGCCCCGATCCGTCCAAAATTAGAATGCCCCCTGTCATACTGAAAGGGGGCATTTCATTTTTTATCACCAGTTTATGGCTTTACGGCGCACAGGGTGCCGCCTCGTTTTTCCGCTTCTTGCGGGTAGGTCAACACTAAAACTTGTTTAATGCGACATTTCAAATTTAGTCCATAAAATCGAAAATGTACGGACAATGAATGATAATTATGAACAACGCGTGGTTGAAAAGCATCGGGCGTTCAGCAGGGGAAACCGTGCGCATGACATAAACAAAAAAGATTTCAGGCTGATTTGATGGCAAGTTCGTGGATGTCAACGGCGTATACGGCTCCCCTGTCACCAACCTGTCCTGATGCCTTTTTCAGGCACCTGCCCGTCCCGCATCCATAATCTATAACCTTTTTCATCTTCTTTGGTGGGTTAAGGTATCAAAGTTAATCCACGCAATCATGAATTCTCTGCATCAGAATAAATTGCAATCCTCGGAATGAATTTTTACATTTGTTTCATCAATAATGAATTGCGGTATTCTTGGTTTCAATTATAAGTAACTTTTTATTTATAATCAGATGATAGAATTCAAAAATGAGGAGTTTTCCATCCTGATTGTGGATGATGTTCCAAAGAACATCCAGGTGCTTGGCAGCATTCTCCGCCCCCTGGGCTACAAGGTTGAATTTGCCATGAATGGCAGGCAAGCAATTGACTGGGTTAAGAAAAAAATTTTCGACCTGGTCCTGCTCGACATCATGATGCCTGAAATATCAGGGTATGAAGTTTGTGAAGAAATCCGGCAGATCAGGGCTTACGATGATACCCCTGTGATATTTCTCACGGCCAAAACTGATAATGATTCTGTCGTCAAAGGATTCGAAACCGGAGCGCAGGATTATGTGACCAAGCCATTTGAGACAAATGAACTGCTGTCAAGGGTTAAAACACAGCTCCAGTTAAAGCACAGCAAAACATTACTCAGTGAAACTAATAAATGGCTCGAGAAAGTTGTGGCAGAGCGAACCGCTGAACTGGAGGCTGCAAAAAAGGAGCTTGAGGAACTCGATACGGTGAAGAATGAGTTCCTTAACCTTTTGAACCATGAAATCAGAACTCCGCTCAACGGAATCTTGGGAGGGCTCGCAATCCTGCGGGAATATCATTTGCCCGAAGACATCGGATTGTTCGTTCAGATGCTTGACGTTTCAGCGCACCGGCTGGAGAAATTTTCATACAAAGCACTTGACATTTCGGCACTCAGGGCAAAAGGGAAGGAGGTTCTCAGCCAGGAGGATTTCAATCTGGTCGAATTGCTTGAAGAAGTAAAGACAGAACTTGCTGAAGCCGTCACAAGTAAAAATTCTTCATTGTTCCTGAGCTGTTTTTCCGCATCTATTCCGGTTCGGGCCGACCGGAAAAGGGTAAAGCATGCTGTTACCTATGTTGCTGAAAACGCCATCAGGTTTTCAGACCCGGGTTCAAAAATTCACATTATCGCCAGGGCGGTTGAAAACCAGGTGACCTGTGTAATTAAAGACCAGGGCCCCGGTTTTTCGGAGTATGCCCTCCAAAACCTCTTCAAGCCATTCAGCAATACCCGGCACCATGTGGATTCAAATGCAGGGCTGAGCCTTTATTTCGTTAAACTGGTGATGGAAGCACATGGGGGATTGGCTTCAGTAGAAAACCAACCGGGCGGCAGCGCCGTAACCTTATCCCTTCCCTTTAACGTATAAGCTAATCACGGCAGTCGAAGATTTAAACTATTTCTTTGAATTATTCCATCAAAATACAGACAGCCATCCAGGTTACCGGTCAAAGATCGGCAGGTAAAATATTATTATCCTTAACCACTCTTTCATTTTTCCTCCTTGTGTTTTTTTCATCCTGTTCGGGCCAATCCCCAAAACAGCCAATACCGGTTGATGGCGTTCTTGACCTCAGAAAATGGGATTTCAGAAAGGACGGGATGGTTCAGTTGACAGGATACTGGGAGTTCTATTTCGAGGATTTTCTCACATCCGGGCAATTTGATACGCTTCATGATAAAAATTTCCTTTGGGTTCATGGGAACTGGAAATCTGAGATACGGCATAAACGGGGTATCCATGATACAGTTCAACGAAAAACGGCAGGTCTTATACCTGAATCGTGGAGGGGCTATAAATGGAAAGGGAAAGAACCCGGAGGTCGCGGATATGCGAGCTACAGGCTTACCCTTCTGCTTCCACCGGGGAAAAATAAGCTGGCAATCAGGATCAGCGAACAGGGAACGGCATACAGGTTTTACATAAACGACAGTTTGGCAGCAGTTCAGGGGGAAATCGGAAGAACGAAAGAAACCTCGGTCCCTCAGTTATTGCCCAGGCTCATCACCCTCAGTACTTTAAAAGACACGAATTATCTGGTGTTCTGGGTTTCCAACTTTCATTACAGGAAGGGAGGTCTTTGGAAACCTATCGTTTTAAGTGAGGTGGGAAAACTTTACAGTCTGGAGAAAAGCAGGCAGGATCTGACGGTCTTTTTTGCTGGGATCTGGTTCATGATCAGTTTTGTCCTGGTCTGTTTCTTTATTTACAGGCCCAACGAAAAATCCGTGTTTTTCATGACGCTTTGGACTGT
>CAZPWZ010000007.1:0-29545 GCA_964590675.1 uncultured Draconibacterium sp. | reverse complement strand
GTGATTGACCTGATAAGAGCCGTTGTAAATGCCATATTAAAAAAGTAATCGAGCCGGCTGTTTTATCCTCCATGGTTGGAAAATAAAGTCCAGTCAAGGAACTGGCCGCACTGAAGCTACCGGTTCCCAGGATGGCCGACCAGAGTACGGTCGAATAATTGGCAGCGATACCATTGAGTGAAATTTGTGTGACCAGCGGCGTATACGTCGTGTCATTCCCTGCATTGGCCGTGGGTTGCTGATTCACGGTCACATCAACTGTTGCTTCGGCCGATAAGGCGCCATCGGAAACATTCACAATATACTGGGTCGATTCCGAAGGCCAGATCATCGGAGTTTGCAGGGAGGAGGTAAAGCCAGGTGGAATTGATGTCCAGGAATAGGTATAGTTCCCACTTCCGCCGGTTGCCGAAACATTAAGCTGCGCACCTTGTCCTGCACAAACAAGGTCCGGTGAAGCTGAAGCAGTTGCCGAGAGCGGCAGGGCAGTATTCTCTGTCACGGCCAGGGTTGATAGTTTCGTATTGTTTTCCCCCACGGTAAAGGCTCCGTAAAATGTAACAGGCCCGGTTCCTGCTGAAGGGGCTGTCCAGGTAAAATTATAGACCGATGTGCCGCTGGAACTGCCGGAAGAATTTTGTGTCACATATTTCGTCCCTCCAACCAGGTGGTTGTTTGACCCGGCCGCAAGGATGCCCAGCTGGACTCCTGTTAAATTCTGAGGTGACACCTCAAACCCTTTCTTCCCGGTACCGCTCACCGTGGCCGTCATATTGTAGACAGTACCAGGAACGTATCCGGTAGCCGGAATGTCGGAGGTAAGCCAACCGGCAACAGTTACCGCCGAACCGCCATGACAACTTACACAATGTTGTCCATCGCCGGGAGAACCCGTATACCCTGCAGGCGATCCCGACGGATACGCCATAACGCCTGTACTCAAGGCCAGGCTTATAAATGCCAAACCTAACACACTGGAGAAAAATCGAAAAACCTGCCTTTTCATAAACGAAACATTTTAGTCAGATAAATTTTAAATCCGAAATAATTAATGACCCAAAGGTACGACATTAGCCTGTATTTCTTCGCCAAAGATCATTTCACCCCGGTTCTACATCCCGGGCAAACGTGGAATTTTCCCTAATTTTTTCAACCCGGCATAAACACCCCAGCCGTTTTTCAGCAAATGACCAACGATAGCATCAAATTATTCGCTTCTACCTGATAACTCAATTTCGTGGCATCACTAAACCCGGTTTTCAGAATGGACCGGTTACTGATTTGACGATCTCGATTGATTCATCGTTGGCAGCAAGCATGGCCTCTGCTACCGTGCGTGGCATACTGGCAGCAGAAGCTGTCATGTCAAGCAAAGCCACATACGTTTTACCGTCAGCCTTTTCGTAAACCGAAATGCGGCAAGGCATCATAACCGATACGATCCTTTCATCACTTAGCTCGAGCATTCGACCCGAAAATTCAGGTTTACAGATCTCTACAACCTGAACAGGCCTGACTTCTTTTCCTGATTTTGCCAGTGATTGCTGAAGATTATGAACGGCAGGATTCTGCCAATCTTTTTTAGCTGCAGCCTGAATCAGCTTTTCTACTGTAACCGGTACGTTAAAAGGACTTACTTTCTCAATGATCAATTTTGTAATACTCATAGCGTAATGTTTTTTAAGTTTAGTTCAATTCTTTGGCGATAGCAATGGCGGCAATAGTTCCATCGGCTACTGCCGTGGTTATTTGCCGGTATTTCTTACTGATAACATCTCCAACTGCATAAATGCCTGGCATGCTTGTGAGCATATCCTCGTCGGTTTTGATATAGCCCCAGCGATCCAGTTCAAGCATATTTCTGAATAAATCGATATTCGGTTTCATCCCGATAAAAACAAAGACCCCGTCGCTGGTCAGTTTAAAGCGCTCTTTAGTTTTCAGATTTTCAACTTCAGTGATCATTTTGTCTCCTTCACGAACAAAGGAGCGTGGCTCATGTGAATAAAGAATACTGACTTTCGGGTTGGCGATCAATTTTTCCTGAGCCTGTTTATTGGCGGTGAGGGCATCAAATTGATGAATCATGGTAATCTTGCTTGCAAACCTGCTGATGAAATCAGCCTCTTCTACGGCCGAATTACCGCCGCCGATAACCACCACCTCCTTATCGCCATAATATTTGGCATCGCAGGTAGCGCAATAGGAAATACCCTTTCCTTTGAACTCCTTTTCTCCGGGTACACCCATCAGGTTAGGAGAGGTACCGGTTGCAATGATGATTTTTTTTGCCTTAATGGTCTCGAATTCATCTATTACAACCTCTTTTTTATCAAGATCAACTTTCGATACATCAACGGCTACCTTATAGATTGTCCCGCAGAGCTTGGTCTGTTCCGACATGTTATGTCCGAGCATATAACCCGGCTGGGGGTCGATAAATCCCGGATAGTTAGAAACTTCATGGGTGGTAGAAACCTGGCCACCCGGCAAGGCAATATCAATCAGTACGGTATTAACTTTCGACTGGCAGAGGTATAATCCTGCAGTAAGTCCCCCGGGACCTGCTCCCAGGATGAGCACTTCGAATTCAGAAACGGTGGGCTTAATCATTTTTTTTATTTCCTGAACCCTGTCGGCGGTAAGCATGCTGTCGAGCTGATGGATAATATCGCTTCGCTTGATGCCACCCGACAATGTGACCGGAGATTGTACCCCATTATCAAAAAACAAGAGTGTCGGGGAGGACCTGACCCCCAGTTTTTCAGCCAATGGCTTGTTTTGCTGCCGGAACATCTTTACAAATTTTATATCCTTGCCATAAAGCTGCGACAACCCTTCAAATTTTGGCGCAACAGCCTCGCAGGGAGGGCATTCGGTTGAATAAAAATCGAGGACTACTTTGCCACCGGCAAGAACCTCCTGTTCGAATTCGGATGATGTGATTTCTTTCATTTTTTAAGTTTATGATTGCATCAATGGGCCTGTTTATGTTTCACTTTATGCAATCCGTTTTTTACGATTTTCCTTATGGATCAGGCATGCTCCTTCTCAAAGTAGGCGCTGAATCCCAGCTCCAGCAATTCCTTCACCGGGCGGCAATCGGTTGAACAAACGCTGCCGGTCCTGTTTTTTGCCACCGAACCGCATCCGCCCCCGCAGGCGAGCTGCATGCTGCATGTGCCGCATTCGGCAATGGCGGTAACATCACGGCTTTCCCAGGCACTGATCATTTCTTCTTTACGGGTTACCTCGGGGTAGAAGGTTCCCAGCGATTCTCCTGGCTTCCCCACTGTGGCAGTGCACGAAAAAATTTGCCCGGTATAATCGAACGCCCATTCCGTTTTACATGCCGGACATGCATCGAACAACGGATCGGGAAGTTCGCCGTTTTCGGCCAGGAATTTCGAGATGGAATAGGCTGGCTTGTGGAATTCAAGAATATACGGATGCTGCTTAACCTGGTGGTAAATGGTTTCGTAAAGTGAAATACGGCTGAATAGTTTTTCGGATGTTGCCTGGCAATGATGCAATTCATAATTGCGGCCAAGCTGGGTTTTGAATAACTCATTACCGGTCCATCCCTTATCAATGGCAAACTTCGCCATTTCGGGCAACCCATCTATATTCTCCTTGTCAACCACCATGCGCAGGTTCACCGGCAATTCGTTTTGAAGGCAGGCATCAATACCCTGAACAATTTTTTCGAAGGTCGGGCCTCCCCCTTTCAGGAAACGCCTGCCATCATGAACCTTGCCTTTTCCATCGAGTGTAACCTGTATTTCACGGATGTTTGATGATCTCAGGATATCGATATAATCAACCAGTGAATAGCCATTGGTCACAATACAGACTTCAAGATTAGAATCATTAGCCTTTTTAAGCATGTAGGCGATCAGTTCCTTCTGACTGGGGGAGTTTAAAAGCGGTTCACCGCCGAAAACGGTGAGGTATTTCTTCCGCCCTGCAAATTCACGGTTGATATAACGGAAAAATGCATCGATGATCCCGGCAGTCAGCTCCTGCTTTACGCTGGCATATTCATCCTGGTAACAATAGGTACAGGCAAAATTGCAACTGTAATTAGGAACAAAAAACAACTGTACCTCATCCTCATCCCCGGCATCCATAAAATCGAGATATCTGCTTCGATATAGCCGTTCCTCTTCTTTTTCATCCACCAGATAACCTTTTTCTGACAAATTTTTGCGAAATGTTTCAGTGAGCGCCTTTCCTCCCAGGAAATCCCGGAGCATGCCGGCTTCTTCCGGATTTAAAATATCCGCATTGCCATGCAACAGATTAACTATAAAATAGTTATCTGATTCTGATATCCTGGAGAAAATATTGTGCCTTGAATAGATCATTTCATGAACAACCATTAATCGTGGCAACCCACAACGGTCTTTGAAGTTTTAGCACAACATTGGGCTACTTTTTTCGTACTTGCCTTTTCAACTTTAATCTTTTTCTTTACGAGGCTTTTCATATTGTTAATTTTTAGGTGTTAATAATGATAATATTTTGTCCGACTTTTAAAAATTCCATCCCATCTCACCGGCCGCAGCCACACGTATCCTTTTTGCCGGCAATGGTAAAACTGGCCACCTCAGCATTTCCCTTTCGATAGGGAGCTGATTCTTCAATAATTTCGACGGAGGCAAACCCGGCTTTTTCCAGGTGCCCCATATATTCAGCCCGCGTGACCGAACCGGCCCAACATTCCGCAACCGCAACCGGATCATTTCTGTATTCCTCCGCAATAGCAATGGTGGCATAAATATCGCTGATCACAAATCGTCCTCCCTTTTTCAGTATCCGGTAAATCTCGTTCCATACAGCTTGTTTGTCGGCCGCATGATTGAGTGTGCAATTAGAAATTACCAGGTCTGCGATTTCATCGGGAAGGTCAATTTTTTCAAGTTCGCAGCTTACAAAACTGACATTGGATACACCAAATTTTTCTGCATTCCTGCGGGCTTTGTCGAGCATCCCGTCCGAGATATCAATTCCATAAACAAAGCCGTTCTCACCAACCAATTCAGCCATGCGCAGCACATCCGTGCCGCGGCCGCTTCCCAGGTCGACACAAACCTCACCTGTATTCGGCTCAGCATAGTTCAACGCCCCACCACAGGAAAGGCAGCATTCTGATTCAGCCAATTCACTGTATCTTTTATTTATTTCTTTTATTTCCATTGATTTGAACTGCTTTAAAAGGATGTGAATTATCCGCGCACTATACCCGGCAAGTTAACAATAAAAATTCTATTCTCTTTCCTGACAATACACTTTTAGGTAATTTCATCACCGGGTGCAAAGGTAATAAAAAAATTTAATTAAATCGCTTAATTATCACTATTATTTATTTTTTAGAAGAAATTGCGTTAGGATTAAAGGATTTGCAAAGAAACCGGGTGTAAATCAACGTTGCATGCGGCAAAAGTAAAGTCAGCTTCAATGCAACTTTAATGATTGAGTCTGGCAAAATGGGATTTTGATCTGTATCTTTGTGGAAACAAACTAAATTGTCTATGCCTGACGAAATTGCAAACCACGATCTTGTACTCCAATACACATTTGTTGTGACCACTGCCGATTGCGATATGAATGCCCGTTTGCGTGCCGGCGGGCTGGTAAATTTCCTGGTACTGGCCGCCATCAACTCGGCAGATACCCTGGGCTTCGGATATGCCGGACTGCGGGGTCAGCAGCTTTTCTGGGTACTAAGCCGAATGACCGTGGAAATCTACAAACCGCTTAAATGGTATGACACAGCGGTTGTTGAAACCTGGCCGAAGGATGTCAACGGATTGCTTTATCTAAGGGATTTCGTGGTAAAAAACCAACACGATGAAATTGTAGCAAAATGCACTTCAGGATGGCTCGCAATTGATATTCAATCAAAGCGACCCAGGAAGGTTGAGGAGAAGTTCAGTTACATCTTCGACCGGATGAAGGAGCGGCATGCCTTGGATCAACTGCCCGAAAAACTTGGACCTGTATCAGCAGGGGATCCTTTTGAGGTGAAATCGACCTGGTTCGATCTCGATGTGAACAAACATGTGACTTCAACCCGGTATGTTGACTGGATGGCAGATACACTCCCGGCAGACATTCTCCGGTCCCATTATCCCAAAAAGATTTCAATCAACTACCTGAAGGAAACAATGATGGGAGAATCCATAAGGATGATTCGTTCTTCATCAGACGAAAATCAATTTATATTCGAAGGGACCAACCGGGAAAGCGATTCGGTTAAGTTCAGGGGCAGGATGGATTTTATCCTGAAATAGAACCTATCAGAATTTGATAATTTTTCAAGTAAAATTTTTGATTAATTCGAAAACTATCCTCTTTAAATCTGGTCCGGATTTTTATTCGTCTGGGTGTCAAACGGAGATTTTCATGTACGTTTGTTTAGCAGATAATATGAACGAACCATTTTTTGAAAACATGAATGATGATAGTCGGATGCCCACAAGGACTCAAATTTTATGAATCATATAGAAATTGTGACCATCTTGCCCTTGAAAATGGGGATGTTCCTTTCCTTGGCTATGAAGACTTGATTATTAACAAGATTTTAGCAGGAAGGTTGAAAGACCAGGCTGATGTTGAGGAGTTGCAAAAGATTCATAGAAAAAAACAGGCTTGTGCTCTAGATTAGGATACTTTGCTAATGATCTCCATGATAAATTGTTCGTCACCGTCCGATACTTTCCTCAGAGATCAGTACAGGAGTGAAACCCGGATTTGGATTACCGCTCCCGCTGTCGAGGTTATACTGATACAACAATACCACATCAAGATCGGATCCAGTCCATGCCCCCGGTTTAATCACCAGGAAAGTTCTGACTGGCTTGCTGGTCAGCTCCGCATTAACCCATGAACCGGTATTTGCATAGATGCCGGTATAATTTTTTCCCGCGGGATAGACCTTCAGCATGGGGTTATGGGTGTGCCCGAAGGCGACCATTTTATATGGTTTGGGAGCAAGAGGCTGCATGTATTCATAGGCAGCAGCAAACGAGAGATCAACGCTGCCATCCAGGATGGCCATCGCAACCGGGATGGTAACCGGCATTCCATTGGTAATTTGTGTGGATGGCCATACGTTTTCAATATTTGTGGCATACATATTCTGCACACCGTTATAACTTAATGAGGTTGAGTAACCATCTACACCCGCCATCCTGATGTTGGCCGAATCTGGCGCTATTACAAGGGAATAATGAATCTGAAGATAGATAATCGCAGCTGCCCAGGCAGTTAAAAATTCGACTGGGGTGGTTCCCTCCTTCGTTGATTTCTGTTTACCGCTGCCATGTTCCATCAATCCCTCTGCATCAAGCCGGGAGACAAAATATCCCGGAGGCAGTATATGCCCCGGATTAGAAAGGGGTTGCGGGCAATTGAAGAAATCGAACCGGTGGCCATGTTCCATTACGATTTCATTCACCGGCGAATAATGTCCGAGCCCGGGTGAATCTCCCTGCCAGATGATTCCCGGGATGATCTCCTGAAGTAACTCCTGCGTTAAAAGCATGTCATGGTTCCCGGAAACATATACCAATTGGATGTCTCCACCGGAGGCGATGGCTCTTAATTTATTGACGATGCCAACGTTGACCGGCGCATTGGCAACAGACATAAAGTAATCCCTGATGTTGTATATTCCGGCTCCTGTATCGAAAGGAGTAATGCGATACGGGATCACCCATCCGTCGAAAAGGTCCCCTAAAATGACAACCTGTTTTACCTGGCGATTGGTCATAACCATACCGAGCAAACTGTCCAACGCCACTGAATTTTTGCTGAACCAGCAATACCCCAGGGCCGCGGCCCTTGGATCGCCCATGTGGATGTCGCTGATGCAGACGATCGAGGTCCGTGATGTAGTGTCGTTTTCAAGACCAAACTGCCTGGTGGTGGTTCTTAATTCAATGTCAGTTGCAAACTCCAGGGTAATGCCAGAGGTGGATCTCAGTCCTGTTTTAATGGTGATCAGGTACTGCCAGCCAGGCTGCAGTTGAAAGTCCTGATCAAATGCCAGGATCACCTTCCTTCCGTTGGAAATTGTTTTATATCTTGTTTCAAGGGGGCCACCTTTGTGTGAAAAATTGATATTCCCTGAAATGGTTGATGAATCGATTGGCTGACTGAAATCCAGTTCAATGGATCTTTCCAGGTAATTCAGGGAATAGTAGGTTTCATTCTGCAAGACCGACCTGGGTAAATCAACCATCAGGTAGACCGGATTGACAGGGGTCTCGGTTTTTTTACAGGATTGCTGGAGAAAAAGGTGGCCGGCAAAAACCATGATCCATAAGAATTTATAATAGCGGCAGCGTTTCATGATCCGGGTTATTTTAATGATGTTTATTATAAAAAGGGCACTTTATAAAAGTACGATTTTTAAACATTGCGTGGTTCTCCCTGACCCCATTTTCAGTTATAAAACTCTGGGTTTCCCCAAAGAAGATCGCGAAAACAATGGAATGCATTTTCATGGTCAATACGTTATCATGAAGCTTGCCTCGGCTATTTATGTAGCATCATTTTCTTTGTCACTGAATAATCGCCTGCAGTAATTTTATAGAACAACCCCATGCTTTTCAAGGACGAACCATCGAAAAGCCTTTCATGCGTTCCGGGCTGCAGGGTTTCATTGACAAGGGTTTGTACCTCGCGCCCCATCAAATCAAATACAACCAGTTTCACATGGCAGGGCCGGTTGATGGCAAACCGGATCCTGGTTTCATTTTGGAACGGGTTGGGATAATTCTGGCCTACGGAAAATCTTTCCGTCCGATCCCGGTCCTGATCCCCGATCCCGATCCCGATCAGGTAGCCGCCCGACTCCCTGTAACGGGCGCAGAATTCCTGGAAATAGAGGTTGGTCACCCGCGGATCATGGATCACCAGGATGTTCTCGTCATTGCCGGTCTGTGCAGGTATTTCCCAATTGAATGATCCCGTAACGGTGATCATGTTCCCTCCGGAACTGTCGGCATCTGTTAAAAAATACTTGTGATGCAGCAGTCCGGGGATGGTATCGATGAATACGTCGGCAGGCGGATCCCAGGTTCCGGGAACCGGGTGGCCTTTCATCCGCGGAAAGGCGCTGTTGTGTGCCACCGATTGAGATGAATCGAACACCCCGCTGAGATGCTTTCCATCGTTGTAAATCAAATGCAAAGCTTCTTCAACGGGAGGCAGCTCGAATTTATACATGCAGAAGCATATGCTTTTCGTGGCCCTGGATCCGATGATGCTGCAAATCGTATCCGTAATGCTGTCGGTGGGGGCAAAATAGACTTCCATCCGGATTCCCGCCACATTTACGATATGAGGTACATTATCAGTTTTTCCCGGCCCGAACTTCGCCCGCCCCGGATCTGGCTGGTCGCCGTGAGAACCCCACATTTCCTCGAACTCCCTGGTATAAACGGCACATAATGCCTTATCCCGGATCAGGATGATGTTGTTCCGGTCCTGATGGAACATGGCATGAGAGACGTTGGTGGATCCGGTCCAAAGGTATTTGTTATCCTGGTTGCTGGTATCCTGGTAATCGAAAATCCAGTATTTGTCATGCATCGAAAAATTAGCTAGATAATTGCGTTTCAGCACCGGGATTCCGTTGGCCTCCAGCATATCGATCAGCGGGGTATTGGCGGCAGAATCGTAAATAAAGCGGATCCTGACACCGCGGTTTTTCGCCGCTACAAGAGACTGGGCGACCGAGGTGATGCCGCTGAACTCCCATAACGTGATATCGATGCTGTGCGTCGCCTTGCTGATCTGCGCATTCAGCAGGTTCTCGAAATTCGTGCTGCCGTTTGCATGCTCGCCGGCGCTCACCGTGGTATCGACCGTGTGGTTGAAGTAGACCTCCGCCAGGTGCGATGTGACTGACTGCGTGATGAAGTACCCTGAATCAATGGCTGCCCCCCCTGTGCTTTGGGAGATAACCCGGTACTGATAGATCGTGGCAGGCTTAAGGCCGCCGATGGCGAGGGCGTGACCAGTCACCAGCTCCGGGGAATAAAGGGAATCGGTAAAAATGAGCGGCTGGTAGTTGGAATCGGGCGCCATCCACCTGATTTTTGAATCGGCCGGAAAATTGGTGGTCCAGGAGATTACAACCCCGGTTGGCGTAATGCTGTCATAGGTCAGACCTGTAATTTCCGGAACACCCTGGCACTTGCAATCTTTTAAACTTAATGCACTTTGCGCCATCACGACCAATACGATCGAATAAAATACTTTGTTCATGGACCCATCGTTTTAAGATTATAATCATTCTGATTCTGTGTATATGTGTAAATCGTCGTTACCACAGTTTTTACTTAGTAATAGTGAAGGTATCGAAGACCGTATAGGCCCCCGTATATCCCTGGTAGCTGTTTACAGTTACAGTGCTGCCGTTGATGTCAACTACGCTGAAATAGAAGGTGTTGGAGTCGTTGTACACGTTCCAGGCGGTTTTAATGGCTGGATCAATGACACCGGTTGAAGGTCCGGCGCCGCACGTGCCGTTGAGAAGTTGAACAACATTATTCTGCCATACCGGCGTTGGCGGTTTGGTGGGTGGATTCGCGGGGATACTGCTGTCAATGGTCTTGCGGGAAAAGAGATGTGAATGTCCACAGGCATATAAGTCGAATTTGTTCACATCCACAAAAGACCAGAGCGCTGTTAAGGTTGTGTCTGCAGCTGATGGCTCCTCCGGGTCATCGGAAACATAGTAATAGGGTGTATGAATGAATAGGAATTTGTGTGTTGCAGTGGTCTGGGCAACCTGTGTTTTCAGCCATGACATCTGGACAGGTTCAATATGACCCCCCAGCCCCATGTGCACCGTGTCCTTATACACAAAATAGGGATCGAGTACTGCGAAAAAGGAGTTGCCGCCCGGTGAAGTAAAGGAATAGGTAAGGTGTTCGTAGCCAGCCGGCCCGTTGGAGGGGCTCTCCGAGAATACATTCTGATACTCCTTCTGGTTGACGAGCAGGTAACCGTATGAAGCGTGATGATGATACAACTCATGGTTGCCGATGGCCGTATAAAGGGGTATGTCGCTACCGAGGGGTGCAAACAGGTCTTTCCATGTCTGGAAGGTGTAAGCACCATTCATATAACCCCTGTATGACATGTCGCCGCCGAACATGACGAATGAAGGCTTGGGAGACAACTTCGCGATGGCGCGGATTATCGGGTTGAGGGCAGTAGTGTCAACCGGATAGCCCATCGAATCCCCCCGGCTGTCGGCAAGGAAAACGAAACGAAACGTTTCATCCGTTACTTTTGGTGGCTCCTCCGGATCGCTTTTTTTGTTGCAGCCGGTCAGCATCGCGGTAATAACCACCAGCAACGACATAAGAATAATGTTGAAATGGTTTTTCATGAACAGGAATGACATAGTGCCTTCCATGGATTCGTAGTTGGTGTTCTTTTGTTTACCTGACATGATATTTTCCTTTTTTACATTTAACTGATAAAAATTGAAACACCACCGGGGTCTTAAGGTGGTCCGGTAAAGGATAAAATCAGTGGTTAAGGTTTTTGCCTTATCCAGAACTGGTTGAAGGTGTCATCGGCCGCTTCGAAGTAGTATTTTCCGTCGGGTGTAACTACGGCATCGCCGAATGGCGATGACCATGCGGTCCACCCGGGTCCGCCGAGCCACCAGTTATTATGAACGAGGATAGAACCCTGGCCAATGGTGATAGGATATCCCGTACCATTGATCGTGAGCGTGCCGGTGAAAGCGAAGTTCAACTCTGATGGCCAGTCCTCGGTGTTGCTTGGCCAGGTCGCGCATATAGCGTTTGAGGCATGTGATTTGAACCAGTCCGCAACGCTTCCTGATTTTTTGCGACCGGCCGATGCGTCGATCCCCCAGCCAGATCCCTGTGTACCGGTAGAGACTCCGCCCCAGGGCTGCCCGCTTGTGATGGAGTGGTCGGCCAATGCGAATGAAAGAGGAGGATTCCCCCAGTCGGGCGTGAACACCAGCCAGTTGTCATGCTGGGTAGTATCAACCGCGTCAGGCGGCGGTGTTTCTTCTTTTTTGCAACCGGCCAGCCCAATTATAAAGGCGAAGCCAAGAAACATGTACAGGGTTTTTGATTTCATAACATTTAGGTTTAGTGGTTTATTTTTGAGGCTTTGACAATATGAATGGTGAATTAATAGAAACCAACCGTTAATTTAATGGCTTGTGACAAATTTACCTGGCGACAATCATATTCCTTGAAACATTTCCACCGGATGTAGTCAGGCAGTAGTAGTAAATCCCATTGGGAAGAAGAGCCGTTGATAAGGAGATCACGTGATCTCCCGCATTTACAGATTGATCCAGCAGGACCTTGACCTGTTGTCCTTGCTGGTTAAACAGGACGATCTTGACATGTTCATTTTTGGAAACATTGAATTTTATATGCGTCTCTGAGGTGGCCGGATTAGGATAATTCTGCTCCAGCCTTGCCTGAATAGCATCATGATGTTTCCCAATCCCGGTCGGCTGAAAATAAGTTGAAAAGATACCATTCCCCTGGGTGGCAACCAGCACCCAGCCATCGGTGCTGCGGGCATCAATCATATCGACGATGCTTCTTCCGATCAGGTCGGGACTCTCCTGCTGCCAGATGGTTTGTGTCCCATTCAACTCCGTTGTGGAAAAGAGGCCTGCCGAAGTACCGGCAAAGTATATGGTGGATCCTTGATAAGAAAGCATCTTCAGCCACGGAACGGAAGGGCCGTTCCCGCTGCCATCCGGATTCTCTTCCAGGTTCCCACCAATGGATTCCCAGTTCACCCCCCAAATTGTGGAATGAAAAATGCTTTGAACGTTATAATTCGAGAATACCACAAAACAGTTATCTGCATTGGCCGGATCGGTTTCGATACAGACGACAAACCCATTGGCCGGAAACCCGGCTCCCGTGATATTCACCGCTGCCGGATTACCCGTATTGGCCTGGTCGACCCGAAAAACCTTCCCGGTATAGGTTCCGAAATAAACACGGTTCGCGGGAACCCTGGACACCGTGATTGCAAGGATAAAGTCCTGGTAACCCAATACCACATTGGTCAACTCTGTCCAGCCCGTATTGAGCTGGTTTGTATCGAAGGCTGCAGCAGCCATATTTGATTTCCGCCAGAGATGGTTTTTCTGCGGAAAATAAAAGGTGGTATTGTCATTAGGGTCCAGGGCATAATTGGTATAAAAAAGGAAATTGCTGTCTGCGAAAAATGACGGGCGTTGCCAGTACAGGTTGTTTATATTGTACAAACTGTCGACCTGGAAGGAGAAAATATTGCCATCGTAAACAGATCCCAGCAGGTAGTTTTTATGATCTGCAACAATGGATGTGAGACCATCCCCGCCACACACAGAATTCCATGCTGAATAAGGAAACATATTTTTATCAGTGATATAAATCGCGTTATCCTGAATCCCTGCAACGGCAAATTCATCATGGGATGCGGCATGATCCATTCCGGTCCAGTACACCTGGCTGTTGTTGATTCCCCGGGAGAAAAAATTCCATTGCACATGTCCTTTAAAACAGTCTGAGGTCTTAAAGATACCCCCGTCACAGGCCGAAAACATGGTTTGATGATCCGTATGGGAGATCAGGAGACAATGCTGGTCGGGATGCAGGTTCGTATCTGTCTGGTCATATGGATATCCGCCCAGCCAGTGTGTAAATGTTGAATCCGCAAAACCGGTGGTATTCCTGTAAAGGTTGGTTCCTCCAATAAAAACAACATCCGCGTTGTCCGGGTGTGCCAACAGCGTGAATGCATATCCGCCGATTGAGTTGTAGGCCCCGTGGATGGTGTCGAGAAAAGCGCTTAAAATGTTTCCCCTTCCTTTCCCGGGCAAATTGATGGTCCGGTTTTCCCACGACCCCTTGCCGCTCTTTTTATTATTTGTGTATTTCCAGAAGGTATGCTGTGAAGCCGAGAAACCAAATGTGGGATCAGTATCCTGGATGGGTGTTTCCGTGAAAACATACAGAATATCTGGATCGGATGGCGATGTGGCAAGCCTGATACACCGGTATTCTTCCGGGAAACCGGGAGGGGTTATGTTTTGCCATTGAATTCCATCAGGACTGGTCCAAACTCCCCCTATCGGACTGGGATTCCCTGGGTATTCGGGGCAATAAGTGCTCAACCCGGCATACATGGTACCCTGCGGCCCGGCGACAATGGCAGTAGAAAAGGGTTTGAAAATTAAATCTCCCAGCACCAGTGACCAGTGGCCGCCACCATCTTCCGACCGCATGATCCCTCCGTAACAGGCTGCATATATTTCATCCCCGGCATGATTTGACGTATCGATCAACAGGGACCAGATCCCCTGAAAAACCTCTGACAATACGCCCGGGGAATTTGTCCTGGTGGAAGGAATCTGGCTCCAGGTCTTTCCGTCATCCTGTGATTTGAAAATACCGTCACCCAGACCAACGGTCCGGGCTATGATGCTTATTCTCCTATCGGTCGTGCTCAGTAATTCTCCCGTCCCGTAATACCAGGTATTGCGTTTTCCGGGACGTTCATCCTGCAAAATACAGGTCGCACTGGGAATGTCTGCCGGGGCGGTTGTTTTGGTCCAGTTTGCCCCGGCATCTTCAGTGCGCCATATTCCACCGGAAGCGGCAGCAGCCAGCATGATGTTTTCATCCTCAATATCCATGGCTACCGATAGTATCCGCCCACTGGTATTATTTGGTCCGCAGGAAATCCAACTTTGGGATTTAGTTTCCGTATTCTTCCGGGGCAACCGGGAAGCGAATTCCAGTTCTTTCCCGCGGATACATGAAGGAATCCTGTTGGATTTCGGATCGCGTGTTCTCATGAACTCCCATAGTGCAGGATAATAAACAAGCTCCCCTCCTCCGGACTCTTTTTGATTGTTAACCTCGCGGTCGAATGATTTGGGCATCCCTGAAGAAGCAAGCTTTAAAAATAAACCCAGGCCCAGGGTAACTCCCGTGATTAATAGTAAGGTCAACGGTATGACCATCCGGCCTTTTCTCAGCCATGGGACTCCTTTTTCCAAGGTCAGTGTAAATAATTTTTTCATAGATAAGATAAATAAGGGGTCAAAACAACACTGTTGAAATAGTTTTATAAGACCAGGAATGATTTTCAAATGATTGCGACTCGCAATTTGTATAAAATTCAGCCCGATGTTCATCGCGTATCCTGTCTGGTCTGGCTGTGAAGTGTTTTGGTGTATTTTTCATGTCGGCTCAGCGATGGTCAGTGTCATGATCCTTTCGGTAAACTCCCGCTTACCTGCTCCTTTAAAGATCGCCGCCACGTTCCGGGGAAGGGTTGCCACCCCATTGCAATCCATGGTCAGGATGATTGTTTTCTTCCCCGGCCAGATCGTTTCCCTCTTTTCAGGCTCTGTTTTACTGGCTTCATAAAGGTCTTCATCCACCAGCAACATATCGATGCGCAATTTGTTTAAATCCTCCGGCAGGAAGCCTAAAGCGGGAAGAAGAACAACCTCGAATCCCTCCACCTGTTCCAGCATGGTCTTCAGCCCCTGGCAGTAAGTCTGATTCAAGTCGGCAACCGCGATTGTGATCATCCCTGGCAAATTAAACCGTTAGGTAAAAGTACAAGGGTTATGATTGAATGTTTTAAGGAGAACCAATGAAAACAGTTAGGGAATAACCTGAATTTCATTCAGGGAAAACCCTGATAAACATGGATGAAAGTTATTCAACGGAATAAAACTGGTTGCGGATGGCCCAGGCGATCAGACCGGCAATGTTCCTGACATCGGCTTTGAGAAAAAGGTTGGCACGGTGAGTTTCGACGGTTTTACAGGAAATGAACAGGCGTTCCGATATCTCCTGGGAGGTAAACCCCTGGCAGATCAGCACCATGATCTCCATTTCGCGGGTGGTGAGCTCCTCGATCCCCGTTGTTTTACCTTTGTGCCTGAAAACCAGCTTCTGCAGGATCTCCTGGCTGAAGTAGGCGCCCCCCCTGTGAACCTCGCGGATGGCCTGTTCCAGCTCGAATTTGTTGGCCTTCTTGAGGATGAAACCTTTGACCCCCGCCTGGATCATCTGGGTGTAATGACCGGTATCGGAGAACATGGTGAGGGCAATCACTTTCAGCTCAGGCTTTACTTTCAGCGCCCTACCGGTAGTGAGCGCGCCGCCGATGGCAGGCATTTCAATATCCATCAGTGCAACATCCACCTCCGTTTCGTGAAGCGCATCCACAAAACGGTTCCCGTCGCTGGTATCGTAAACCACTTCGAACCCGTCGATCTGGTTTAAAACGAGGAGGATGCCTTCACGAAAAAGGTTGTGGTCATCGATAATCGCCAGTCTGATCTTTTCCATTTCACAAGGGCATTTTAATGTCGACTGAAATTCCAGCATTCGGAGAACTAACGACCGATAGCGTTCCACCGAACGACTCAACTCTGTTGGTGATGTTGGGTATCCCCTGGCCCACCCGTTTCCCTTGTGAAGCGGCAAACCCTTTACCGTTGTCGGAATACCGGATCGCCAGTTTACCATCACTGCGTCCGATATCCAGGCTGATCCGTGTTGCTTCAGCATGTTTCAGGGTGTTATTGATCAGTTCGGTGATACAGCGGTAAACCGTCAGTTCGATCTTTGGATCGAGTCTTTCGTTAAATCCTGAAGTAAAGGAAATCTCATATCTTTCATTTGCCATAAGCGGTGCAAGCAGGTTGTTCAGAGCGGTTGTCAGCCCGTGCTTTTCCAGCACATGGGGACTGATATTATGCGAGATCCTGGAAACTTCGTCGATTGCTTCGGAAATCACGATCTGCAGCCGGTCCCGGATGGCCTCCCTGTGTTCAGGTTTCGCATCAAGAAAAGCCTGAAAGTAGTGATTGATGGCTGAAAGGACGGGGCCCAGCCCATCGTGAAGGTCACGGGCAATGCGCCTTCGCTCGTTGTTTTCCGTTTCCACAACAGCTTCGATAAGCTTTTGCTTAAGGGCTTTCTGTCTTCTCAGCCTGAAATAGAACAGGCTGAAAACAAAGGCAAGAGTGAGTGTGATGGTTATGATGATCAGCAGAATGAGCTGGCGATGGTTAAATTCATTCTTTTTCTGCTCCTCCCTGATCTTTTGTTCCTTGACCAGCAGGTCGTACCTGGCCGATTGCTCGATGATCTGGCTGTTCATCCTGTCTTTGTAGAATGCACTCAGCAAAAGATTGCACAGGTTCTGAAACTCATAGGCATCCTTGAAATTGCCGGTAGCTGAATAGACAATGGCATATTGCCCGTAGATCCGCATATGGAGATTGCGGTTCTCCCATAGGGGTGAAAGCCGGGTCGCCTCATCCAGGGACTCGAGGGCAGCGTGGTAATCCTTTTTACCAATGTACAGATTGCTGAGGTTGATCAGCGAATTCATCGCATGGAAAGGCATCCCGGCTGCAAGGAAATTGGTTACCGATTGTCGCGACAGATCAAAGGCTTTATCGTATTTCCTAAGCCGGATATACTGGAAACTCAGTTCATTCTGGGAAGCAGCCAGGTCGCGCTTGTCGCCGATCCTGCCGGAGAGTTCCATGCAAAGCAGGGAATACTTAATAACGGAGTCGGGATAACTCCCTGCCGGAATTCCTGATTCGTTGTAAAGGGCTGCCAGACGGTTCCAGGCATAGGCCCGGTTCTCGTCAGAAAGGGGCGAAGGCCGCTCCAGCAGTCCGTAGAGCAGGCTGATCCCTTTGCGATATTCCTGTTTCTGGCGATAGGCCTCGCTGAGTTCAATCCTGACATGATCCGCACCGCTTGTATTTTCAGGCAGAATCTCAATAGCCCTCATCAGCAGCCTGACCGCATTGTCGGGCATGGATCGCTCAAGGTACCATCGGGCGCAGTATTGCAGAGAGTCGGAATGGTTTAGCGAATCAGGAACAACAGGTTGAGTTTTCCCGGGAATAGACATATCGGCTTTACCTGCCTCATTGATTTTCATCTGCAGGTAACTGAGCCAGGCGTGTTGTATCCTCGTAAGCTCATTTTCATATGCAGAAAGTGTTTTAAGACATCTGACGGAAGTTCTGACATCGGTCGCCAAACTGCCCATGGCCTTGTTATACAGAGAGTCAAACCTTGCCTGAAAAGTGCTTTCCTGGCCGGAAAGCGTCGTTGTCAGCAAAATTGCCAGGAGCGTTGCAACGGTCTTGCAAGGTCGTTTCAAGATCAATAATATTAAACAAGTTTCGGGATAAAGATACGATCAATTAAAAAAAAACAGACCTTTTTTATTTTGAATAACGAGGTTATAAGTAAGATGTATTGTTGTTTTCGTATTTTTGTCTAGCAACAACAATTGTTCTCAATGAAGAAAATCGTCGTCCTCGGGGCAGGCATTGCAGGTCACACCGCTGCATTGATCCTGAAACATAAACTGGGTCACAACCACCAGGTGGTTGTCGTAAGTCCGCATGATAAATACCAATGGATCCCGTCGAACATCTGGGTAGGCATCGGGCAGATGACTGCCAAACAGGTCTCCTTTCCGCTTGAACCGGTATATCGTAAAAAGGGGATCGAATTCATCCAGGGAATGGCAACAATCATTTACCCCGAAGGCAGCGTGAATAATGGCAGTCCTCATATTGCATTTGAATATACCACCGATGAAAAAAAGGGTCATGCAGGAATAGTTGAATACGACTTCCTGGTCAATGCAACCGGGCCAAAACTGAATTTTGCCGCCACAGAAGGTTTGGGGCCGAAAGGATTCACCAATTCAGTGTGCACCTACCCCCATGCCGAAGAGGCCTGGCAGAATCTCAGCAAGTCCCTTGATAAAATGGCCAAGGGCGAGAAACAGACCTTCCTGATCGGAACGGGACATCCAACGGCGACTTGCCAGGGCGCCGCTTTTGAATATGCGCTGAATGTGGCCTTCGAGATCTCGAAAAGAAAGCTGAATGACAAAGCCGAGATCATCTGGATCACCAACGAGCATGATGTGGGTGATTTCGGCATGGGCGGCGCTTTCATCAAAAAAGGAGGATATGTCACCTCGACACGTGTTTTTGCCGAATCGATCCTCGCGGAATACGGGATCCGATGGATTACCAAAGCTGGTGTTGTTAAAGTGGAAGAAGGAAAGGCACACTATGAAACACTGGATGGAGAGAAGCACATCCAGGAATTTGATTTTGCCATGCTGATCCCCTCGTTTGCAGGAGCGGGGATGAAGGCCATCGATAAAAACGGGGAGGATATTACCGCGAAACTCTTTGCCCCGAGCGGATTTATGAAGGTGGATGCCGATTACACTGCACGGCCCTATGCTGAATGGAGCGCGGCCGACTGGCCCTCCACTTACGAAAGTCCGGCCTACCCGAATATCTTCGCGGCAGGCATTGCCTTTGCCGTTCCACATCCCATTTCGCAACCCAGAACCAGCAAGAACGGGCTTCCCATATTCCCCACAGCACCGCGTACGGGTATGCCCTCCGGCGTAATTGGTAAAATTGTTGCACTCAATATCATCGACCGGATAAAAAATAAACATACCGGTTCACCGCATAAGGCATCCATGGCACGCATGGGAGCTGCCTGTATCATATCTTCGGGTTATGGTATCCGCGATGGAATGGCTGCATCCATGACCGTTTTTCCCATTGTCCCGGATTATAAGCGTTACCCCGATTGGGGCCGCGATCTCAACTATACCATCGGTGAACCGGGATTGGCTGGGCATTGGGTGAAACTGCTCCTGCACTACCTGTTCATTTATAAGGCCAAGGCAAAACCGCTCTGGTTCCTGATTCCAGAATAAAATGTCCTGTTTTTACTGAACGCTGGCGTTTGCTTTTTTGCAAAATCACAACCGAAGTTTAAACTGGTGAACCTGATCAAAAATCGCAGTATCAATCATTATCCCAGAAAAAATCATATGCAGGAAAAACACATCACCCCGGGCCCGAAACAGATAACCTTTCCTCCCACTCCAACCGGTGCAACACGATTCTGGCGCAAGTTCTTCCCATGGCAGGTCGTCAGGTTTTTCGTTCTCAATCTCAAGATCATGCGGATCATCATCGGGGGCCATTCCTGATCGATATTCTTATGGCATTTGAGAAGCGAACACTCACATTAACCAGGATCGCACCTTTCAGGAATAAATGATGTAACTTTGGGCCAGCCTGGAAAATCAACCACGCTGAAAACAGGATAAACGAACTTAATTACTGATGGACAACCATTTTCACCATCAACATTCCGATTCTTCCGGAAGGCTTTTACTTTCCATCCTGGTCAATGCCCTGATAACCATTGTTCAAATTGTGGGCGGCATTTTATCCAACAGCCTTGCGCTGATTTCCGATGCAATCCACAACCTCAGTGATACCCTGGCGCTTATGCTGGCCTGGTTTGCAAATAAAGTCGGGAAACGCAAACCCGATACCCGGCGTACATTCGGCTACCAGCGGCTTGAGATCCTATCGGCCTTTGTCAATGCTTCAGTGCTTACCGGCGTATCCATCTACCTGATCTATGAAGCCATCGTACGGTTTCTCCATCCGCAACCGGTAACTTCGGGGCTGATGTTCTATATCGCCATGTTTGGCCTGATCGGGAACCTGCTTTCGATGCTTTTTCTTCACCGCGATTCAAAACACAACCTGAACGTTAAGGCGGCCTATCTTCATTTACTGGGCGACAAGTTGTCGTCGGTGGCAGTGGTCATCGGTGACATTGCAATCCACTATACCGGTCTTACCTGGATTGACCCGGCCCTTACGATGGTCATCAGTATGGTGATCATCAGGCAGGCCTATCAAATCCTGCGTGAATCAGTGGATATCCTGATGCAAAGTACGCCTTCGCACCTTAACCTGGAAGAGATAAAATCTCTAATTGAATGCCATCCCATGGTCCTGAATGTCCATCATGTGCATTGCTGGCAACTCCAGGACCGGCAGGTACACTTTGAGGCACATATTGAAACCTCCCGCGATATGCAGGTTAGTGAATCAGGCAAACTGGTTGGGGAAATCGAAAATCAATTATGGAATCAGTTCGCCATCTCCCATACAACACTTCAGATTGAATACGGGTGCTGCGAAGATACCGACATGATCAAACAACCAAAAACGAATGGAATCCAAGTATGAACTAAATTCCTGAGATGGAAGGCTTTAAACCATTCGGCATTCCCATTACCGACCTTGAGCCCGTCATCCTTTTTTATGAAGAAGTTGAGGCAATCAGGCTGCTCGACTATACGGGCATGACACAGGCAGAGGCAGCCGGGGTGATGGATGTTTCAAGCTGATGATCAGCGAGGCAGAACAGAAAATTTGTTCCTATTGTCATTCAGGGGAGATCCGGCATCTGTCAAGAACGCAGGTAAAAATCAAGGAGGAACATCAGCAGGAGGGTGAATATTGATCCCCCTGGATGAAAAAGCGACGCTATGAATCCATAACGGCAGGAAAAATTGCTGTAATGCATTCTAATAACCCATTTTTAGTAAATGGTTTTGCCAGGTATCCATCGCAACCTGCCTCAAGACAGCGACGCTTTTCATCTGCCATGGCATAGGCAGTTTGAGCAATGATTTTAAAGGTGTATTTTTTTTCCCTGATCTCGCTCAGGCATTTATAACCAGTCTTGCCTGGCATGTTGATATCGAGCAGCAGTAAATCGGGCATATTTCCCGGGATCATCCTCATCAGCATTTCTCCATCCTCGGCCCTGGACAAGTTGGCTCCGGTATTTTTCAATAAATGATATAAAAAATAATAGGAATCATCATCATCTTCTGCAATCAGGATTTTCATCCTGCTGAGGTCAATATTACTCCGAGGTGATGCTTGCAGGATTGTTTTTTGAGGCGCTGCCGGAATAAAGGGGATTGAAAAGCTAAAAGTAGTGCCTGATCCCAATTCTGACGCTACCCAAATCGTTCCACCCAGCAGTTCTACAAGGCCCTTTGCGATACTGAGGCCCAGTCCGGCCCCTTCGTGATATTCATTTTCTTCAATTTGCCGGAATCTTTCAAAGATAATGTCCAGTTTATCCTTTGCGATTCCTTTGCCGGTATCCTTTACATGAAACTCCAGGCAGCGCATATCGCCTGTCTCCTTAAGGATCACCCCTGTTTCAATTAAACCACGGTCGGTATATTTAATTGCATTGGTAATCAAATTATCAAGCACCTGCTGTAACCTCAAAGGATCCGTCTCCACCTGCGGAATAGTCCCGGCCGGTGGCATATTTAAAGCCAATTTCACTTCCGGTTTTCCAGTTAATATTTCCATCGACCGGAAAGATTCAACTGTAGTGGTTAACAGGGTGAGAATATTGCATGGGGAAGGGGTAATCCTGATCTGTTTCGCTTCCAATTTTGACAGATCGATGATATCATCAATGATATGCATCAGCCTTTTCCCGGCATTTCGCACGATTCCGGAAAACCGCTCAAGATCGCCGGGTGTGGCTTCAGGTTGCCCCAATAATTCCGAGAACCCAAGAATGGCATTCATCGGGGTACGGATTTCGTGACTCATGTTGGCCAGAAAGGACGATTTCAGGCGATCCGACTCCTGGGCCTTCTCCATGGCCACGTACAATTCCTGTTCAGTCCGTTTTCGATCGGTAATATCAACAACAGAGATAATTCCTGCAGGTTTGCCATTGAAATTGGTGATGTTTCCCGTTAAAAACACCCACTTGGTTGAACCGTTCCTGGTCCTGATCCGGAATTCATAGGATGACTTACCTAAGGCGCCTGTTTGCCGCCCTTTACCTTTTTGCCTGATCATCTCCCTATCCTCTTCATGTACAAAATCCCAAAACCGCATCCGGTATATTTCTTCGGCTGTGTATCCGGTTATATCTTCCCCTGCCGGATTGGTGTAGACCCAATAATCATCCTGATAAATCATGATCGCGTAAGGAGCTGTTTCTGATAATGTTCTGAATTTTTCCTCGCTCTCTTTCAAGGCTGTTTCCACCCTTTTTCGTTCCATTATGTCCCTGAAGAAAGACTGATATGTTCCATCAGGCATTGCCTTTGAATTCATTTCAACAGGTATGATGCGCCCATCTTTTCGGACAATCTCTCTTTCGGTTATTATTGTATCGCCCTGTTTAAGCAAATCATACCGCAGTGGTTTTGTATCGAGACCCTGTTCGGTGAATAAATCACTGATATTCAATCCAAGCAACTCCTCTTTGGAATAACCGGTAAGATCAATAGCCTTCTGATTGACTAGGAGAAACTTTCCTTTTCTATCACCCTGGAAAAAAGCGTCTGGTGCAAGTTCAAGAAGTAGCCTGTTATTCTCTTCACTTCTAATTAATGCATTTTCCATCGACCTACGCTCTGTCACATCGCGTAATGAACCTTCAAGGCCAGCCGGATTTCCATCAGGATCAGTAATAAGATGAATACTAACAGAGGCCCATTTAGCTTGACCATCAAAGGTTTTCAACTGCACATCATAATCAACTACCTCTCCCTTTTTACTCAATTCGACGAGCATCGTGTCCCTGTCTTCAGGGTTGTAGTAAACCTCCTGAACCGGTTTGCCGATCAATTCCTCCCGGGTCCATCCTGAATATTTATAAATAGATGGGCTTATCTCCGTTATTATACCGCTGGCATCAACCTGGTAAAACACATCCTGGATATTTTCAAAGATGGTTCTGTACTTATTTTCACTTACCTGTAAAGCCTCTGCCATTTTTTTACTTTCCGTAATATCGCGCGCCACGCCAAACATGATATTTTCTTTGGGATATGGAAATGAATTCCACGACAACCACTTAATGGAGCCATCCTTGCACAGGTACCGGTTTTCGAACTGGAATATTTCCCGGCCATCAATCAAAACAGATCTGACACCGGCGGTGGCATTCCTGTCATCGGGGTGGACAAAATCATTCCATGGTTTCGATAAAAGCTCCTCCGTACTCCAGCCCAACACTTTCGACCATGAGGGATTAAGTACTTTGAAGTACCCGTCAAATCCCGCAATGCAAATCATGTCAATGACATAATTAAAAATACGGTCGCTGGTTTTTAACCTCTCCTCTGATCTTTTCTGTTCAGTAATATCCAGGGCGGTAAAGGTAACACCGAGTGAAAGGTCTTTAATATGAAGGGGTGTTGATGATAGCAGGATGTTAATGATTTTCCCGTCCTTTCTTTTCCAGCAGGTTTCAACAGTTCCCCTGCCTGTATCCGCAATCTGACGGTATTTTTCATTTCCGACAAAATCAAACTCTTTCCTTGAAGGATAAAGTATAACGGAATTTTTTCCGATCAATTCCTCACGGGAGTACCCTGTCATTTCGCAGATCTGGTCGTTAACATCCAGGATAATCCGTTCCTTCACCAGTCCGATTCCTGTAGGTGCTGCCCTGAATATGCTCTGAAGTCTGAATTCACTTTCCTGCAATGCCTTGAGCGTATCTTGTTTCGTCCTGATCACAGATCTCTTTTCAATTGCAGCAGTGATCGCCTGATTCAGTCTTGACAGATTTCCCCTGATCACATAATCATCGGCGCCGGCTTTCATGCATTCAACAGCAATCTCTTCGCTTGTTGAACCCGTGACAAGGATAAACGGGACTGCAGGGGCTAATACATTCCTTAACTGGAGCGCTGTCATGCCGTCGAACCGGGGCAGTGAATAATCTGAAAGGATAATATCAGGAGAATACGAATGCAAACTTTCGATGAATGACTCTTTTGTTTCAACCACTTTATCTGTGAATGGCATCCCGGCTTTGTCGATTTCATGCTTCATTATTTTCACCTCCGAAGCAAGGTCTTCGACCATGAGAATTCGCAACGGTTTTTCCATATAATCAGCCTTTTGAATTGCTAAGATAAAAAATTTGCATACGCTGATCTGCCCACAAGAATATTATTCATGAACCATGTAAATGACCCCGGCAGTTGGCAGGGAGAAATAACCCAATTAAAAACTGATGCCAACTTTTCCGGTCGTAATACTGTTGAACTTGAACACCCCCAATGCTCAGAAGAGAATGCTATTGTCTGGATTCAAACTTTTTCACTGCCATGGAAACAGCAAACCATGAGACTAAAATCAATACAGGCCAGCTGATAAGCCAAAGAATTTCCGTTATCATCTTTTTTCTATTTTAATAAATGTGTGATTCACTCTTCATTTCCTCAATATCGATCTTCTTATTGTCGATGGAGCGCCAGGCATAGAAGATGTAAGCAAGGACAAACGGGACCAGCAGTGAAACATAGCTCATGACCGTCAGGGTATAAAAGCTTGACGAACTGTTTTCAATGGTCAGTGAGCTCTGAAGATCGTATGTTGAGGGATAGTATGCCGTATTGTTAAAACCGGCAAGGAGGAAGAGTGCAAAAACTGTCAGGACCGTGCCAATACCAGCGCCCCAGATACCCTTGGTGCTGCATTTGACAAAGCAGGTGATCGGTCGGATGATTCCCAGCAGGACCAATGCAACGCCAACCAGGAATAATACGGCAACGACCGGCATGGCAATAAGGTTGTGAAGATATTTATAGGGTTCGACAAAAACTTCTTTTGTTTGGGGATTTACTGCAAATCCATCTGAAAGCAGCAACCAGACCGTAAATGTCAGGAAGAAAACGACAAACGGAATGGCGTTATATATCAGATGTTTCTTTACCCGTTCCATGATCGGTGCATTATTCACCCGGTTCATAAAATAGAGCAGTGCCAGTACCCGGGCGAGAAAGAACACGGTTAATCCAAGGGTGAGGTTATGCAAATTCAAAGCGGCTTCCAGTCCATAAGCAGGGCCGGTCCATTCAGAAATCACGGGCATGGCCGATCCTGTGAGGTTGGTCAGGTTCATTTTGTCAACTGAGAATGCCGAACCGGTAAAAAATGTGGCAACCGCAGTGCCGATCAGCACGGTGCCAAGGAGTCCGTTGATGAAAAGCAACGTTTCGTAGGTCCGGTGCCCGAAGAGATTATTTGGTTTCGACCGGTATTCATAGGAAACCGCCTGCACCACGAAGGCGATCAGTATCAGCATCCATACCCAATAGGCCCCTCCGAAGCTGGTCGAATAAAATAACGGGAATGATGCGAAAAAAGCGCCGCCGAAGGTAACCAGCGTTGTAAAGGTAAACTCCCATTTTCGCCCGAGAAGATTAACCAGGATGGTTCGTTCATCTTCCGTTTTCCCTAAGGTATAGAGCATTGTTTGTCCGCCCTGGACAAACATCAAAAAAACCAGGAGAGCGCCCAGCAGTGAAACGATGATCCACCAGTATTCCTGCAATGTGATATATGAAAATGTTTCGAACATGATTCAGTTTTTTTGACGTTAATTATTTGTTTGAACTCTCATGTGCCGGACCCTTTTTAATCTGGGTGGTCATGATCTTGATTTCCGCTATAAGCAACCCGGTGAAAAGCACAGCAAACATCCAGAAGGTGACCTGGACCGATGCGGGCTTAATCTGTGAAACTGCGGCAATAGTTGGCATGATATCCTGGATAACCCAGGGCTGACGACCTACCTCAGCTACCACCCAGCCAAGCATCGAGGCAATGTAGGCCAAAGGAATGGTCCAAAGTGCCGTATACAAAATAAATCGGCGGGATTCAATTTTGTTTTTATAGGTCAGCCAAAACACCACCAGGAACAGCGCCAGGAAGTGAAAACCAAGTCCCACCATGATCCTGAAGGAATAAAATGAGGTTGGAACGCTGGGGATCAGTTCATGCACATCGCGGTTCAAGTAATAACCATATCCGAAATGGGGATAATTGGCAGTAAATTGTGCTAATGCAGCACTGGCCAAACTGTCGTTCCCACTTTTCTTTGCGGCGGTATATTCCGCCAGAGAAGCGATGGCGATCGCTCCCTTTTCACTGCGTTCCTTATAAGATAAAATATTGTGCTGGGGATTCCCATGAACAAGGTCATGAATGCCAGGAACATAGGCATTTGCATCCAGGAATGCCATATAGGAAAGCATATTTGGCACCTCGATCTTAAAGGCAAAATCCTGCTTTTTATGTTCACCGTCGGTTTTATCCTTCTGCAACAGTCCGATCACCGCAAGTGGGGCATTCTGCTGGCCGTCGTAAAGATTTTCCATGGCTGCAAATTTCATAGGCTGATACTTGGCAACGGTCCTTGCAGAACCATCACCGGTAAGGATTACAAACAGGATGGATAATAAACCGAAAACCGAAGCCACGATGATACTCCGCTTGGCAAACAACTGTTCCCGCTTTTTCAGTAAAAACCATGCGCTTACGCCCATGACGAAAATGGCGGCAAGTACATAACCCTGTGAAACTGTGTGTAAAAATTTATTGATGGCTACCGGGGAGAACAGTACCTCCCAGAAATTCTCCATCTCGTTGCGCACTGTGTCGGGATTAAATTTCATTCCGGTCGGGAACTGCATCCAGCCATTGGCGACAAGGATCCACAAGGCCGACAGGTTTGATCCGAAGGCAACCAGCCAGGTTGAGAGCAGGTGGAATTTTTTGCCCACCTTATTCCAGCCGAAAAACATCACGGCGATAAAAGTGCTTTCCAGGAAAAATGCCATAATGCCTTCAATGGCAAGCGGTGCCCCAAAAATGTCGCCAACAAACCAGGAGTAGTTTGACCAGTTGGTTCCGAACTGAAATTCAAGGATGATGCCGGTGGCCACACCAATGGCGAAGTTAATGCCAAAAAGGGTCATCCAGAATTTGGTGAGGCGTTTCCATTCAGGGTTTCCGGTACGCACATACACAGTCTCCATAAAGGCAATAATGAAGGAGAGCCCCAGGGTAAGCGGTACAAACAACCAATGGTACATGGCTGTGAGGGCAAACTGCGCCCGCGACCAGTCGACCAGCGAAAAATCAATTTGTTCCATACATTAAGGTTTTATACAAAAAATGAATTGTGAATTTATAACAAAGATCAACAAATGGGCTGGAAATTAATAAACAAATCTAATGAACTTATGCTCATCTCTTCACGAATATTTTTATATCTTGCAAATGGTTTCACTAAATCCCACAAAATGAAAAAGTATCTCTTTTTATTGGCGATGGTGTTTGCATTAATATCATGCAAACAGGCTGACAATAAACAATCTGAACATGACATGGCTGGCATGAAAACCGATTCGGCTGCCTCCTGCTGCTCAACAAAAGACGGGTTGTTCATCCATATTTCATCGGGGTATGATGATCCCCATAAGGCACTGATGGCGTTGAAGATGGCGGCGATGGTTTCGATGGAAGAAGATGTGCTGGTTTACATCGACATCAAGGGTGTGGACATGGTGCTGAAATCATCGAAAGACATGAAATTTAAGGATTTCCCCACCCTGTATGAATTGCTTGATCAGCTGGCAGCTAAAAAAGTGACCGTGATGGCCTGTCCCACGTGCCTGAAAGTGGCCGGTTATAATCCTGAAGATCTGCGCCCAGGGATCATCATTGCCGAAAAGAACAAATTTTTCAACTTCACCAAAGGTAAAATCGTTACGCTGGATTATTGATTGAACCAGGCTGGCTGATTTTTTTTAAAAATCCACGGAACACCCCACCCGATCAGCGATCCGATCAAAATCCCGGCAGCAATGTCGCTGGGGTAATGAACCCCCAGTGCAAGTCTTGAGTACGCAACGAGCAAAGCCCAGGCATAAACCGGCATGATTATCCTTTTCCGTGAGAATAAAAACGACAACGCGGCTGCCAGCGCAAATGCTTCAATGGTATGTCCCGACGGGAAAGAAGAATCCCCGCCCGTTGATAATTTTTCAATGTAGGGATAGGTAATGAAAGGACGCTCACGGTCGATAAAGTACTTCAATCCCTGGCTGATTACCGGGACCACGAGCAGGGCGACCGCAATCACGATGAACTTCATTCGCAATGGCCTGGATTTTATGATTACCGAAGTGATCAGGATGATCAATACGATGGAAACACTCACAAATGTCGTGGTGTGTGAGATGAACTGCAATACAGGAACAGACCCCGGCACAGGATGATCGTGCAACCAGGTTAACAGGGCGATATCATACGATGAAAACTCCAAAATCGGTGTTAATTATTTTTATAAGGCCATGGGGCACGGTAAAAAAAGCTAATCAGAGGCAACTACCTGGCTGACGGAAAACACATCCCATCCGTTCTCCTTTGCCATTTGCATGGCAGGCTGGTTTTGCATTATGGCTCCTCCCCAGTAATTATGATCATATACATGCGGGTTTTCAAACCATTTTTCGATATGCATTGCCAGCCGGAAGGTAACTTTTTCCTTGTCGGCCATAACAAAGGAAGACCCGGGCAAGCTTACGGTAAAATAATTCTGAACAAAGGCATAGATCGAATCGACATTATAGCTGGCTCCCTTGTAAAGTTGCCCTATGCCGAGGTGAAAATCGAAAGGCATCGCTTTCCCGGTCGGATCCTTCCACTTACCTTTCAGCATCATGTAGTGGTAGCCGCCGCCTAAAACTTCAGGCCAGACAATGAGAA
>CAZPWZ010000006.1:0-31667 GCA_964590675.1 uncultured Draconibacterium sp. | reverse complement strand
TTTTCGGGATTGGATTTTTATGCTCATCAGCTGTCAAATTGCTGCCCGAAAATATTACCCCGGGCATATACTGCCCCGAAAAGTCCCTAATCCGCAGTTTGAAATCATCCCCTGAAATTTTTACGACGGCCGGGCCGGAAGTAAAATCATCGAGCAGCGCAGCCCAGTTGGCATGGAACGAGGGGTTGCGCCCGATTTGTGGCATCATTTTCCTGAGCATTTCCTCCGATCGTTGCAGGTACCCTTCATTTCCGAGCAGGTGACCCATCATAAAAAGATTCCTTGCCATTTGTGAATTTGATGCAGGGATCACATTGTCTGATAGTTCCATCGTATCCTGGATCAGTTTGGGTCCTTCGTCAGAGGAGAGGTTGAAGAAGATTCCATCCTCCGCGTTGAAATGCAGGATAACCTCCCGGGTCAAGGCATCGGCCGGGGGGATCCAGGTTTCATCCAGCGTTGACTGGTAAATATCCAGGAATGCCTTGATCAGAAAGCAGTAATCATCAAGGAATCCATCAATTTTAAGGGTGCCTTCCTTTGAATTGCGCCAGAGTTTTCCGTTCCGCCGGATTAAATGGTTGCGGTAAAACGTAGCAGCCACGGTGGCTTTATCAAGCCAAACCTGTTTGCTGAATGCCCTGGCTGCATCTGTCATTGCGCTTATCATCAGCGCATTCCAGCAGGTGAGGATTTTATCGTCGGTGGCTGGTCGGTTCCTGTTACCTCGAACTGTAAATAGTTGATTTTTATAGACTTCAATAAGTGCGGTAATCTGATCCTGGGAAATTTCATGCCTGCCGGCAAATGCATCATCGCTGAGCGATTTCCGTAAAACATTCCTGCCATGCTCCCAGTTCCCGTTTTCTTCACAGGAATAGTAAGCCAGGAACATTTCGGAATCGTCGCCCAGGTACCGGCGGATCTCTTCGGCAGACCAAACATAGAAGGCGCCCTCCGCTCCATCACTGTCGGCGTCGAGTGATGCATAGAAAAGTCCGTCCGGGGATGTCAGTTCCCGGTCAACAAACTCCATCGACTCCTCCACCACCTGCTTATAGGCATATTTTTTATCTGCAGCGTAGGCCTGCGCGTACACTGAGATCAGCTGGGCATTGTCGTAAAGCATCTTTTCGAAATGCGGCACATGCCAGTATCCATCAACAGCGTAACGGCTGAATCCGCCTCCCAGCTGGTCGTAAATACCTCCCATGGCCATTTTATCGAGCGTCAGCCAGGTATATTCCAGGGCCCTGTAATGATGATGGCGAATACCATAGCGCAAAAAGAATCCAAGGTTTACCGGCATGGGAAATTTTGGTGCGCCATAGGTCCCGCCATTCACAAAATCAAGATCCTCTTCCCAGGTAGCATAAACAGCATGCAGCATATCTTTCTCCAGGGAGCGGGCATCGGCCTGGAATGGGAATACATGCTGCTTTTTCATGCCATTTCCGATTTCTGCCGCCTGGTGCTCCAATTCTTCGGGCTGCGTATGATAAAGGCCGGTAAAATACTGCAGGATATGCAGCCAGTCGCTCTTTGAAAAGTAGGTGCCGGCAAAAACGGGCCGCTGATCGGGCAGTGCGATCACATTCAGTGGCCATCCGCCACGACCTGTGGTTGCATAGGCAGCAGCCATGTAAATTTGGTCAATATCGGGCCGTTCTTCCCGGTCGACTTTGATTGAAACAAAATCGCGGTTCATGGCCGCGGCTACTCCGGTATCCTCGAATGATTCATGTTCCATCACATGGCACCAGTGGCAGGCGGCATACCCGATACTGATGACCAGTAATTTATTTTGCGTCCGGGCTAATTGCAACGCTTCGCTGCCCCATGGATGCCAGTCCACGGGATTATAGGCATGCTGAAGCAAGTACGGGCTATTTTCCCTTATGAGGTGATTTGGTAATTTTTCCGTCATGTACATCAAGGTTGATGTGCGTTTTTATACGGGAGGAGAGAATGTCGATCGCGACCTTGTTCTGACCACCCTGCGGCACAATGATGTCAGCATAACGCTTGGTAGGCTCAATAAATTGCAGGTGCATGGGTTTCACAAATTTGTCGTAATGGTCAAGTACCTGTTGGAATGACCGGCCCCTTTCTTCAAGATCGCGCCTGATAATCCGCATCAGTCGGTCGTCTCCATCGGCATCGACAAATACCTTGATATCCATTTTGCTCCGGAGACGGGGATTGGTGAGTATGAGGATCCCCTCCACAATAATGACCTGTGATGGATTGATCAGTATGGTTTCTTTCGACCGGGCACAGGTGACATAGGAATAAATGGGCATTTCAATAGGTGATCCTGATTTGAGGATTTCAAGCTGCCTGATAAGCAGGTTCCACTCGATGGAGGTAGGGTGGTCGAAATTGATCCTGGCCCTGTCTTCTGCAGATTTGTGACCATTATCCTTGTAATAGGCATCCTGGGGAATGACGGTAACCGCTTCCTTGGGAAGATGTTTGATCACCTGCTTTACAACAGTTGACTTTCCAGAACCGGATCCCCCGGCAATTCCTATGATCAGCATTGTTTTATAATAAGAAACCCAATAACAATCCGGCCGTAATGGCACTTCCGATCAGCCCGGCAATATTTGGGGCCATGGCATGACCAATCAAATGGTTTGTCGGATCATCCTTCAGTCCCATTTCATGAGCAATTCTGGCACTGTCGGGAATTGCAGCAACACCGGCTGCTCCAACCAATGGATTTATACGATTCTCTTTTTTCAGGAATATATTCATGACTTTTGCAAAAATAACCCCGCCTGCTGTGGCCACCATGAAAGCAATGGCTCCGAGGACAAAGATAAGAATTGATTCCCATTTCAGAAAAACATCTGCCTGTGTTGAGGCTCCGACAGTAAGGCCAATCAGAATCGCGACAATATCAATTAAAATGGTACTTGCTGTTGTGGCAAGTTGCTTTGTGAGGCCTGATTCCTTCAAAATATTTCCAAAAAAGAACATGCCAAGCAATGGGAGAGAAGCAGGGGCAACAAAGGCGCTCAAAAGCAAACCAAGCAATGGAAATAAAATCTTTTCAAATTTACTGACTGCTCTCGGGGGTTTCATCCGAATAAGCCGTTCCTTTTTTGTAGTAAGCAGTTTCATGATCGGTGGCTGGATAACAGGAACCAATGACATGTAAATGTAAGCTGCAATGGCAATCGGTCCGATCAGGTTTTGAATCACCATGCCATTTCCCGTTGCATTTAACCCGCTGGCAAGCTGCGATGTCAGGAAAATGGCAGTATTACCATCTGCGCCGCCGATGATGGCAATGGCGGCAGATTCGGTCATTGGGAACCCTAAAACCATGGCTCCAAGAAAAGTCGCAAAAATGCCAACTTGTGCTGCAGCACCCAGCAACATCAGTTTAGGATTGGAGATGAGCGCCGAAAGATCTGTCATGGCCCCGAGCCCAAGAAAAATCAAGGCCGGATATATGCCTTTCAGCACGCCAAAAAACAGGTAGTTAAGCACACTTCCTTCCTGGTAAATACCTGTGCGGTAAGCAGCTTCGTGCAAGAAAGGAATGTTCCCGAGAATGATTCCCATACCAAGCGGAATCAGGAGCAGGGGCTTGTAGCTGTACCGGATGGCAAGCAAAACAAGCCCAATTCCAACAAGGATCATAATAAGGTTTCCCAAACTTGCATTATGAAAACCTGTATCCTCCCATAGTCCGGTTAATGTTTGCAGTATATCCATGGTTATTCTATTTCGACTAAAACATCACTCTGAGCCACGGTCTGACCTGGTTTAACATGAACCACCTTAACTACACCATCCTTCTCTGAAAGTACATTGTTCTCCATTTTCATTGCCTCCATCGTTAACAGTTTTTGACCCAATGCAACTTTATCGCCGGCCTTTATGAGAACGGTAATTATGGTACCCGGGAGTGGAGCCTTGATGGCCATGTTGGTTGTTTGTATTGGAATTTTGGGGATTTTTGACTCTCGCGACGTAGGTTTCGGCGATTCGGCCCTGACCAGGGTTGGAGTTTTTGTCATTTTCAAATCCTTCTGAACCTCAACATTAAATTGGGTTCCGTTGACTTCAACCTTCGCAATATTCTCTTCAAATCCGAGAACTTCAACCTCATAGGCATTGCCGTTGATCACAAAACTGAATTTTTTCATGGTTTATCAGTGTTTCAATGTATTCAGGATACCATATATCTTTGAACTCCAGGGGGAGTATGTTTTCGAAATCTTTCGAATGGTCATGACATATTTTTCCTCATCGTGTAATTCGGAAAAGAACAAATAAAGTGCTGCTGCGATTGCGGCATTTTCCTCGCCTGACATTACGATCTTTGGGATTTCTTCCTTGTTGTGGCTTTCCTTTGCAGCAAGCCGGCGTTTGGTAAGAAAATCCTGAATCGAATGCAGCCGCGTGAAAAAATAGGCCATAAATGCCAGGGCAACAAGAACAATGCAATATCCGGCAATGGCGATCACCAGGGTGTAATGGTTGATCAGCGACAGGTCGAAGGTGATTACTAGTATTTTCATAGATCAGCCTGATTGGATTACAATGGAATATTGCTGTGTTTTTTAGGAGGTAAGGAATCTTTTTTGGTGGCCAGGGTCTGCAGGGCCCGGATGATCCTGAACCGTGTATTCCTGGGTTCAATCACATCGTCGATAAAGCCATATTTTGCAGCATCGTATGGATTGGCGAACTTGTTTTTATACTCAAGTTCCTTTTCGGCAACATATTTCACCCGTTCCCTTACATCCTGAATTTCACTGATTTTTTTCCCTTCCAGGATTTCAATTGCCCCCTTGGGACCCATTACCGCGATTTCGGCCGACGGCCATGCATAGTTCATGTCGGCACGCAATTGCTTACATCCCATCACGTCGTGCGCCCCGCCATATGATTTTCGCAGGGTAATGGTAATTTTTGGCACGGTAGCTTCGCCGTAGGCAAACAACAGTTTGGCTCCGTGAATAATGATACCGCCATATTCCTGGCTGCTGCCGGGCAGAAAACCGGGTACATCAACCAGGGTGATGATCGGGATGTTAAAGGCATCACAAAAGCGCACAAACCGTGCTCCTTTGCGCGAGGCTTCAATATCGAGCACCCCTGCCAGGTAATTCGGCTGATTTGCAACAATGCCGCTCGGGGTGCCATTGAATTTGGCAAAACCGACTACAATATTCTTGGCATAATGCTGATGCACCTCCAGGAACTGCTGGTCATCAACAATGCGGTAGATGACATCCTTGACGTCGTAAGGCTGATTAGGGTTTGCCGGCACAATCTCGTTCAGGGAATCCTCGAGCCTGTCGATAGGGTCGGTACACTCCGTAGTGATGGGATCCTCCAGGTTATTCTGCGGGAGGTATTCAAGCAGTTTGCGGATGAGCATGATCCCCTCCTCTTCATCCTGGGAGCGGAAATGAGCCACCCCCGATTTTGTTGAATGAATGGAAGCTCCGCCAAGGTCTTCGGTGGTAATATCCTCACCTGTAACTGTCTTGGTCACCTTGGGTCCAGTTACAAACATATAGCTTGAATTTTCACTCATCACCACAAAATCGGTCAGGGCAGGGGAGTAAACCGCACCACCCGCACAGGGCCCGAAAATGGCAGAAATCTGAGGCACCACGCCGGATGCGGCAATGTTGCGCATAAAGATTTCGGCATATCCGGCCAGTGAATTAACCCCTTCCTGGATCCTTGCTCCACCGCTGTCGTTGATACCGATCACCGGGGCGCCGACCTTTATGGCCTGGTCCATGATCTTGCATATTTTCCGGGCAAAGGTTTCCGATAATGAACCGCCGAAAACAGTAAAATCCTGTGAAAAAACAAAGACAACGCGGCCATCAATGGTTCCGCGTCCGGTCACAACTCCATCACCAAGATATTGTTCCTTTTCCAGTCCAAAATCTTTGCACCGGTGGGTTACAAACATGTCATATTCCTCAAAACTTCCTTCATCGAGAAGTTTTTCAATACGTTCACGGGCAGTAAATTTTCCCTTTTTATGCTGCGATCTGATGCGGTCTTCACCACCTCCAAGTTTTGCTTTCTCCCTTTTCTCGAGTAATTCAGAGATTTTGTTTTCGTTGGCCATTTTGATTGGATTTAGTATCTGTTTGGAGTTATAAAATATACAACCTCCGCTTATTGCTATTTGCTGCAAAACTCGATTAATACGCCATGCGTCGATTTGGGGTGCAGAAAACCGATGTTCATGCCTTCGGCCCCCTTGCGTGCAACCTTGTCGATCAACGAAAGCCCAAGGGTTTCGGCTTCAGCCAGGGCATCATTCGTATTCTCCACGGCAAAGGCAATGTGATGAATCCCCTCACCCTTCTTTTCAAGGAATTTTCCAATCGGACCTTCCGGATCGGTTGACTCCAACAATTCTATCTTCGTCTGTCCAACAAGAAAAAATGCTGTTTTAACACGCTGATCCTTAACTTCTTCAACATTATAACATTTGGTTCCAAGCAGATTCTCATAATAGGGAATGCTCTCCTCCAAATTTTTAACGGCAATGCCAAGATGCTCAATATGTGTTGGTTTCATGCTTTTATTGTTAATTTTTTCACAGCACAAAGTTAAGTAGTTTTAATGACACGGCAAACATCAAATATTCATGAATTTACAAAGATTTAAAAAATTTGAAAAGTTGCAGCTGAAGAGGGTTTTGTTTTCACCTGCTAAAATTGAATTTGTAACTTGCAGCCATCTTATGAATCCTATGCCCGGTAGGGATTTATGACCCGGCCGGGTGCTTATTAATCCTTGGTTATGAAAAAAACGGAGATAGAACGTAAATTCCTAGTTTATAAGGAGCAATGGCTCACCCTGACCAAACCGCCGGGTACCAGGTACATCCAGGGTTATTTAAGTATAGATGACGATAAGGTTGTCCGTGTCAGGGTTGCCGGGGATAAAGGATTCCTGACCATCAAGGGAAAATCGGAGACTTTTTCCCATCCGGAGTTCGAATATGAGATTCCCCCGGATGAAGCCGGGGCCATGATCCGGCTTTTTACGACATCCTGTATTGAAAAGATGAGAACGAGGATTCCTGTTGGTGAGCATGTTTGGGAAGTGGATGAATTTCAGGGAGAGAATTCGGGGCTTCTTATGGCTGAGATAGAGCTGGGGGATCCTGAAGAATATTTTGAAAAGCCAGCCTGGGTGGGTGAGGAGGTTACCGGCGATCAGCGGTACTACAATGCTTACCTTTCTCTACATCCATTTCGGACATGGCAATAAAAAACCCCGTATAGAAAAATATACGGGGCCTTTATAAAAAGCTGAGGGTGGAGAATAGGGGAGTCGAACCCCTGACCTTTAGACTGCCAGTCTAACGCTCTAGCCAACTGAGCTAATCCCCCAAAGCGGATGCAAAATTAAGAACTTTTTTAATATGAAACGTCTTTTTGCTGCTTTAAAAATTCATCCCGGGGATGATTTCCTTAAATCATACCGTGAATTGAAGCAAGAATTGGGTCATGAACGCATCAAATGGGTTGAAGACAGCAACATTCATATCACGCTCAAGTTTTTTGGAGAGACCGCTGAGCAAAAAATACCGGTGATTTGTTCCGTTTTGAAAAACCGTGCTGCTATGACCCGTTCATTCGATTGTCAATTGACGGGGTTAGGCATTTTCGGAAGTGCATATGCCCCAAAAGTAATATGGGTGGGTATAGCGCCATATGCTGAGCTGGTAAACCTGATGAAATACATCCACGATGATCTTAAGGTTGCCGGTTTTGAACCTGATCGTCAGAACCTTGTGCCCCACCTTACACTTGGAAGAATCAAATTTCTGCAGGATAAGGTACTTTTCAACCGCACCATCAGCGGGTATAACACCCTATCTTCTTCACCCTTCCCTATTTCGGAAATGATCCTTTATGAAAGCATATTACGCCGCGTGGGACCAGAGTATATTGTGACGGAGAAATTTCCTTTTATATAAAAAACTCCCCCGGTTGCTTTGCGGCTTAACCGGGGGAGTTGCTGATGTAATGGATTTACGCCTGCAGGTTATTCTTTGGAGGCTCCTTCGAATTTATGGGCAATAAGGTGATAAATGATGAGCCCTATTCCTCCGAAGAGACAGATCATGGAGAAGAAAGCAGGTTCTTCTTCAAGGGTTGTGTTAACAGCCAGTACTTTACCAAGCAATATTCCTGTACCTATTCCCACTAAAAGCAACCCCCATTTTAAGGAGGATGGTTGCTTTGAGGATTCGAAGATGGTCGCGTCAGCGCCCTTTTGAATGAGCGCCAGCCGTTCTTTTTTCCTTACAAAAAGGTATACGATTCCGAATACCATGGCAAAGAAGGCGATTGGGATCAAAAATTCATTAGTCATTTCCGTTTAATTTTTAGTTTGGTTTCCGTTTTCGATCCTTTTGACGCAGTATCAGTTTATTGGTTACACATTTATACACTGAATCCTGGCAGGGTTGCAAAAATAACCCTGCCAGGATTCAATGATACCGAGTGTTTTAATGTGCTTTTAACGCATTCTCAAGCGTTGAAGTTTAAAACACTTGCCGTTATTTAACAATCACCTTTTCGGTGTAAGTACGGTTTTTGTTGGACAGCTTGAGCAAATAAACACCCTTGGCAAATTGCGAGACATCCAGCTTCTTCATGAAATCAGCAGGAATGTTTTCCAGTCTTTCAGAATAGACAACCTGTCCGCTTTGATTTGTAAAGGTCAGCGACAATTGCTGTTCCTTACCCATAATGCTTAATGTCAATTCATTGCTTACAGGATTCGGATAAATTCGAACGGTTGCTTCAAGTGTTTTCTGATCAATTCCGGTACAGTTCTTCACAACAACAGTTTTGACAGACTGCACGCCATCACCGCAATCATTATTACCCTTAACCGTAATATTACCCGATTGGGCTGATGCGCCATATTGCAAAGTAACTTCGTTCGTGCCTGATCCGGCGGTAATGGTTACATCAGCAGGAGTTGACCAGATATACTGCGTGGCACCTGCTATTGTCGGGACGGTATATACCATATTTCCTGTACCCTGGCAGATGGTGTCTTTTCCGGAGATTGCACCGGCCGGTTCAGGGATCGTATTCACATTGATATCCTTGGAATTAACCGGGGTTTCTCCGCAATCATTCACGCCAAATACGGTAACTGTGCCGGCAGTGGCTCCCCAGGTTACATTGATGGAATTTGTGCCCTGGCCACTCACAATGGTTACATCGGCCGGAACAGTCCATTCATAAACTACATCAACCTCCGACGAGGTGGAAAATGTCGCTTCGTCTCCACTGCAAACCGCATCCGGGCCGGTGACCGGGGTTAAGGTAGTAGGTGGCAGTTTAACAGTAACGGGAAGTATGGATGTTATAGGGTTAGGTCCGCAATCGTTACTAACAGTCACCTTGATATCGCCTGAAGCAGTTCCCCATATGATACTGACATTGGGTGTGTTATTGCCAATAATGACCGGGCCTTCCGGTTCGACGCTCCAGTTATAATTAACACCGCCAACCACTTCAACAATAGCGTAATCAACAGTATCTCCGGCGCAGATGGTTTGACTTCCGGTTATCGGACCGGGTGCAGCCGGCCAGGTATTGACAACGACCTCAACACTTCCGGTGGCGGTGTTCATTGTATTATCCGTAACGGTTACATTATAGGTAGTGGTAACATCCGGTGATGCAACGGGGTTGCTGATCGCGGGATTTGTCAGGCTTCCTGCCGGGGTCCATGCATAGGTGAATGGCGGTGTTCCGCCAATGACCGAAACATTTAACTGGGAAGTTTGCGGAGGGGTGACTCCAGCACAAATAGTGGCCGGGGTAGCACTTGCATTGGCAACGAAAACATTGCCTTCTAACACTTTAATAGTGCAGGTGCGTTTGTGAGCAGGAGTTCCGTTGGGGCCGATCGCATTAAAAGTAGCCATGTAATTACCAACGGGCACATTGCCGGTAAGGACGAGTTTAACTGGTTTTGAGGCCGGATAGTTTGTAATGGTATTGCCATCCGGGTATTCAAATGTAATGCTGCCGGCAGTCGGGACCGGAGCTATACTCCCTGACAGAACCACTGAATCAGTATACAATTTGACTTCAGGAATTGATACCTGGATCGTGGTATTATCAAGAGGGGCGAATAATGTATCGGCCGATTTGTCGATTGCCATGGCATAATCAGGAAAGTATCCGGTCATGCTTAAAAAGTTTCCATTCCTGAAGTCTGTCCATGCGAGCATGGAGACCTTCTTATTGGAAACAACACCATTGTAATCACCCTGATAACGCGGGGTTCCGCCACCATTACAGGTTGTGCAGTTAATTTTCATTTTTTTATTAGATATCCGCTGATTGGCAACAAACGTGGCGCCACCGTCAGCTGAATAAGATGCATAAATAAATGCACTGTCATGGGTGGGCGTATCACGGGTATCCATCCACATCACGTACAATTTGCCGGTTTCCTTGTCACACCAGATGGCTGGATGCCATTGGTGGTTGGCCGCCGTATTAACATCATCATTAACCTTAACAGCACTTGTCCATGTTGCACCTCCATCGGTCGAAGACCTGCAAAATATGTCAGGTTTATTTCCATTTCCCGGAGGGTCATTCGAAGCATAAACCACATAGAATTTACCACGGTTAGGACCATAACTGTTGTCGGCAGCAATCATCGGATAAGGCCGGGTGCGCATGTTTTCCACAGAATTCCTTCCCGAAACCTGTGACCCGACCGTATTGGCAAATTGTTGTGAAGATTTCATCGTGAACGTTGCACCCCCGTCATGTGAAACAAAAAAAGTGTAAGTTGAATTGAATGAAGCACCTGAGTGTGTTACGATGTAAACGGATCCGCCTTGTGTATTTCCATCCGGTCCCACGCACACCATCATTCCCGGCATCGTATGCGGGGTTGCGGTATAGGTTTGTTGAAAGGTGGCCCCATTGTCTATGCTGCGGGCAAAATTTCCCGCATTGTAAGAAGTGTTTGTCATTACGGTATAAACATAGTTTGCATAGGGACCGGCTGTTTGGTCGCAGGCCAGCCAATTTTTATCCCCCCCGGCAATTGCTGTCACCGCTGTTCCCCATGTGGCGCCATTGGTGGTTGATTTAACGACTTTACAGCCCGTAATGTTTCCATACATGTTTTCATAAAAGAGGTTACCAATGCTATCATATGACTGAACCGGGTCCCCCTGCACTGCTACTCCGAAACTGGGATTATTTACAGCCCAGTCCATTCCGTTTTCAGTATGATGCGTTCCATTTGTATTATAGGCTGCGAAATACCAGTTGGGCTGTGATACTTTTGCAGCTATATTGCCCTCTGCCTGATCAACCCCAAGGCTGAAATTATCCCAGTTATCAATTGTAATTATTGAAGAAAAAGGGGCATCGGTATTGTTTGAAGAAACTCTTTCCCTCAAATACTGTGGAATCTGATCCCGATTCGGATCATCTGGTTGATACTGGGCAAATGCCAGGTTTGCCACCATAACAAGGAAAAGCAAAGCAATCTTTGTAAACATTTTCATATCAGGTCGGTTTTAAATAAATACTGTTTTATTTTATTAAGTACAAACTTACAAAAAATCTTATTGATCAGCAAATTAAATCGATGAGTGGTTTGATAAAATGATGTTATCTTTGTAAAAGGCGGTGTAACCTTTTTTTTAACATGCCGTCTAAAACCCGCATGAAATACCTTGATGACAACCATTACATTGACCGTGTACTAGCCGGTGATGTATCGGCATATGCAATATTGGTTGCCAAACACAAGAACCTGGTATTTTCAATCGCTCTTAAAATATTGAATAACCGGGAAGATGCCGAAGAAATTGCCCAGGATTGTTTTCTCAAGGCTTTTCACGCTTTGAAGACCTTTGAGAAAAAATCCAAGTTCTCGACCTGGCTCTATCGCATCGTTTATAACGCGGCGATCTCAAAAACACGGAAAAAGAGGCTTGAACTGGTTCCAATGGATAATTATGTTATCCATAATTACACGGAGGATGATGTTTCGGGAGGTATCGATGAAATTGAACCGGAAGAACAAAAAATGATGATCGAACGGGCCATGGAAAGATTGTCCGATGATGAAAATCTTTTAATTACGCTTTTTTATAAAGGAGATAATTCGATTGAGGATATCAGTAACATTACCGGACTTTCGATGTCTAATGTGAAGGTCCGGTTGCACAGGATAAGGAAAAAACTGCACGATGAACTTGCCGTTATGATGAATAAAACACTTAGTTAAGTCAATATATGTTAATTTTGCAGTATGATGGAAAAGGATGATTTTTTGCGCGATTTAATTCAAAAAAGTCCGCTCGACAGCCCGTCTGACGATTTTGTCGACCGGGTAATGGCCAGCATTCAACTGGCTCCGGAACTGGCTCCGGAAAAAAAGCCCTTCTTTCTGCAGATCAAAAATTCATTGCCATACAGTATTTTGGCGCTGGTCGTTTTCATTGTTTTTGCCACCTCTGACCTGCCTTTCCTGAATTGGCTCCCCTGGAAGGAAAATCTCGTGGATAACCTGGTTCCCTATTTTGGATCACTCTTTACAGGATTGAAAGTTGTCTTTTCATCCAAATATGTATCCTTTGGATTACTGATCAGTATATCAGCAGGGTTGCTGTTTCTGATTGACCGTGTATTGAGTCACCGGTCAATCGCCTGATATCCAAATTATTCCGGCGGATGGGATTCTTTCCACCGCTCCTTGAAACTCCTGGAAGCTATCTTGGGCAGAACTCTCCGTTCTCCCCACATTTTTTTCCCGAACCTCCTTACCATCTTATTTTTCAGGCCGGAACTGGGTTTGTCGATCATCCACCGGTGCAGCATGAACATTTTCCACATTGATATGATGGTGCGCCATTTGAATGAAATGTATTTTTTTGATACCGCCTCATGCCTGTTTCGCAACAGCAATTCATGAAGAGGAATCTTAATCGGGCATACCTCGGTGCATTTGCCGCACAGCGAAGAGGCAAAACTAAGGTGGTTGAACTCCTTCATTCCAAGATAATGCGGTGAGATAACCGCACCAATGGGACCGGAATAGGTTGACTTATAAGTATATCCACCCACGCTCTTATATATCGGACAACCATTGAGACACGCCCCGCACCTGATACAGGAAAGCGCACGACGCTGTTCCTTGAATTTTAAAAGTTCGGTGCGCCGGTTGTCGAGGAGTACCACATACATCTCTTCCGGGCCGTCGGGCTCAAATTCACTTTGTGGTCCGAATACAATATTATTATATACTGTTATTCGCTGACCGGTTCCATGTGTTGCCAGCAGCGGGAAAAATAGATCCAGGTCTTCAATGGCCGGTATCAACTTCTCAATTCCTGCAATTACAATATGAATTTTTGGAAACGCCATGCAAAGCAAGCCATTTCCTTCATTCTCGGTCAGTGCCACGGCGCCCACATCGGCAATGAGAAAATTCGCACCCGTGATCCCCACATCAGCCCGTATAAATTCCCCGCGCAGCTTTTCCCGCACGAACTCAGTAATTTGCTCAGGCTGACTGTCCGGATCCAGATTAAACTTTTCGTGAAAAAGTTTCGCAACGTCCTCCTTCGACTTATGCATGGCCGGAGTAAGAATATGGTAAGGCTTTTCGCCTGCCAGCTGAACTATATATTCGCCCAGGTCGGTCTCAAAGACTTCGCGCTTGTTTTTTTCAAACAACTCGTTCAGTTCAACCTCTTCTGAAACCATGGTCTTTTGCTTTACAATGACCTTCGCTTTGGCCTTTTTAATGATATGCATGATCTCTCGCTGGGCATCCTTCTCGTTCGGAGCCCAGATAACCTTTCCCCCGCGCTTACTGAAGTTATTCTCAAATTCAACAAGATACTTATCCAGGTTATTGATTGTTTTATGTTTAATATTTGCAGCACGCCGCTTGGCAAGTTCAAGGTTCTGATATTGGCTCTTTCCCTTTTCAACCTGCTCATCATAGCGGCCTATATTATGATTCAACCGTTTACGATGTTCCTGATCAAAGGATTTCTTTTCAGCCTCTTCCAGAAATTTTTGATATATATGATTCATCATAAGGTTATTACAAAATTTTTGATATTTTTTCAACCCTTCTTTCGTGCCGGCCTCCCTCAAAATCGGTTGTCAGGAAAAGCAAAGAGAGTTTTAATGCCTCCTCTTCGCTGATATACCGCGCAGGCAGCGCCAGCACATTGGCATTATTATGCTGCCTTGCCAGCTGGGTAATTGTCTCATTCCAGCACAGTGCAGCTCTTATCCCGGGATATTTATTGGCAACTATTGCCATTCCGTTGCCACTGCCGCAAATAAGTATACCGAAGGTACTTATTCCCGATTGAACAGATTTTGAAACCGGATGAGCGGAATCGGGATAATCCATGCTTTCTTCTGAAAAAGTACCATAATCCCGGAATATATATCCCGATTCAGTGAGGTGCTGTTTAATAAATTCCTTTGTTGCGTAACCAGCATGATCACTTCCAATAGCAATATGGGCGACAGAATCTACCATTGTTAATACTTTAATTCACAAATGTAATTATAAACCAATCATTATGAACCAAAAAGAAAAAAGTGTGATAAATATACCGCTCTGTATCAAATTATTAAATTTTTAACAATAATATGTTCACAACTGATTAATTTTGTGCCTAAATATTTATAAAAAGTCATGTTTGCAGGGAATAAGAGAAGCAAGCAGTCGTTTAAGACAAGATAGCCTGAATTTTTCAATTTGTTTCAACAACTGGAGATCAGGGTAAAATTCACTTTTTTTTAACATTTACTATTTCAAACTAATTGTTACTAAAGTATTAACTATTTACATTACATGTTATTATAAAATTTAACCTGTTGATAATATGTTAATCAAATCAAGTTAATCAAAAATCAAAATTTCAGCTCAAAAACAAATCAACCAAACTAACAGCTATTATAATAAACATAAATAAATAGTAATCTATTATTATTATTAAAACTCATGAATTCAGATTTACCGGGTTCTTTGATCAGTAAAATAAAAGCACTGAAAGAGAAAAAAAATGCTGTCATTCTGGCACACTATTACCAGGTTCCGGAAATCCAGGACATCGCAGATTTCGTCGGAGACAGCCTGGCATTATCCCAGGAAGCCTTAAAAACATCTGCTGACATGATTGTCTTTGCGGGTGTTCATTTTATGGCTGAAACCGCAAAAATACTGAATCCTGACAAAAAAGTTCTCATTCCCGATCTTGCTGCAGGATGTTCCCTTGCTGATTCGTGTCCACCTGAAAAATTTTTAATTTTCAAGGAAAACCATCCTGATCACCTGGTAATTTCCTATATAAACTGTTCAGCCCAGATCAAAACCATGTCGGATGTGATATGCACCTCAAGTAATGCAGTGAAGATTGTGCAATCATTTCCAAAAGATCAGAAGCTCATTTTTGCACCGGATAAAAACCTCGGTGGATATATCAATTCATTGACTGATAGAAAAATGGTATTGTGGAATGGCAGTTGTGAAGTGCATGATGTAATAAAAACCGAAGCTGTAATAAAATTAAAATCAGAAAATCCGGATGCAAAGCTGATAGCCCATCCTGAATGCAAGGCTGTGATACTGGCACTTGCCGATTATATTGGATCCACTACAGGTTTGTTGAATTATACTCTGAAAAGCGATGCAAAAAAGTTCATTGTAGCCACAGAATCCGGAATTCTTCACCAGATGAGAAAAGCATCGCCGGGTAAGGAATTTTTTATTGTTCCTTCAGATGAAACTTGTTCGTGCAATGATTGTCCCTATATGAAAATGAATACCCTGGAAAAATTGTATGCGTGTCTTTATAATGAAAGCCCGGAGTTAAAATTATCAGACAGTATTATTGAGCAGGCCAGGAAACCTATCTTGCGCATGCTGGAATTATCAGAATAACCAAGTTTGCACTTTTCTATGAGACAAATCAATACAAGTAAAATTCCCAGAGTTTTCCCCGTGTTATTATTCCTGTTCCTATCCGGTGGGATTTTTTCCCAGGATACATTACAAAATGATGGTTTCCGGAAATTTTATTATCCAAATGGCATCATTTCCAGTGAAGGAACATTGAAAGAGGGTAAACCAGATGGCTACTGGAAAGCCTATAATGAAAACGGGACCATCAAATCGGAAGGAAACAGGAAGAATTTTGAGCTGGATAGTTTATGGAAATTTTACAACGCGGATGGAAAATTACTCCTGGAGATCAATTATAGATCCGGAAAGAAGCATGGATTAAAAATTACCTATCTCGACAAGGAAACGGTAAAAGAGGAATTCAGGAATGATGTTAAAGATGGATACACACGCTATTATTTCCCGGATGGAAAAATCAAACAGGAAATTCCATTTGCCAAGGGGCTTGAACAGGGATTCGGCAAAGAATATGATCCTGATGGCACCATCATCACCCTGACGGAATATAAAAAGGGTTTTATTGTTGACCGGCTTCGGATCAACCGGAAGGATGGCCTGGGAAGGAAACAGGGTCGCTGGTACACTTTTTATGACAGCGGAAGTCTGAAGGCGGAGGTTACCTACCGGGATGATCTGAGAAACGGTTATCTTAAGGAATACACTGAAAAAGGAGATTTACTGAGAATTTCAAAATATATTGACGATGTGATTCAGCCAGAGGCAGAGGAAATTCAGAAACTTGAAATTCAGAACGAATACTACCCTGATGGTAAAATTAAGATAAGCGCCATGTTCCGGAATGGTATCCCGGAGGGGATAAAAAGGGAGTACAAGACCGATGGTAACATTGAAAATGCCTATCTTTACAAAAATGGCGTTATCATCGGTGAGGGTATTGTTAAGGAAGATGGAAATCGCGACGGTCACTGGAAGGATTTTCATCCCGATGGATCGCTGAAAGCAGAAGGCAATTATGACAATGGCAGGCAGGTGGGAGAATGGAAATACTATCATCCCAACGGAAAAATTGAGCAATTCGGAAAATTCAACAAGCAAGGTAAGCCCGATGGTATATGGAAATGGTATTTCGACAGTGGAAAACTGCTCAGGGAGGAGAATTATCGCGGCGGGCTCAAAGATGGCTTGTCAACGGAATATGATGAAACCGGGAAGGTGATAGAAGAGGGCGAATTTGTGGACGGAAAAGAAGATGGTCCCTGGTTCGAATTTATTGGTGACAGCTATATCCGGGGAACCTACCGTGATGGACTGCGGAATGGCATGTGGTATTATTTTTACCTCGATAACGACAGTACAGCGACTGACAGCCTGTGCTTCTTTAAGGGTAATTTTATCGAAGACAATCCTGACGGCAAGCATACTTACTATTGGGACAACGGTAAGGTCAAGGATGAAGGGGCCTATGTGATGGGCAAAAAGGAGGGTGAATGGTACAAATACAATTTTGACGGAACGCTGTTCATGATCATAACATATAAACAAGGGGTTGAGACACGTTATGATGGTGTCAAAATCAAGCCCCCATATGAAAAGGAGGAGGAATAGATGAGGACAGAAAGACCAAAAAGACCGGATAAACCTGGAAAACCCGGGAAACCTGGAAAATTTGAAAAACCGGCAAAATTTGAAAAACCGGCAAAACCTGAACGGGTTATCAAGCTTGACAGATCAAGTTTACCGGATAGGACGAGCAAACCAAAAAAGGTGATACGGCGAGGTGAAAAAGCAAGTGATTCAGACCTGATGCGCCTCAATAAATATATTTCCAATTCGGGGATTTGTTCGCGCCGCGAAGCGGATAAACTGATCGAAGCCGGCGTTGTCTCCGTGAACGGGAAGATTGTCACCGAACTTGGCACCAAGGTTGGACCCGGTGATAAGATCCAGTATGGCGATCAAACCGTTAACCGGGAGAAACCCAAATATGTGCTGTTAAACAAACCCAAGGGTTACATCACTACTGTTGACGACCCCGAAAAGAGAAAAACAGTCATGAGCCTGGTGGCTGGCGCATGCAAGGAGCGTATTTATCCGGTTGGCCGTCTTGACCGCAACACAACGGGATTGCTGCTGTTTACAAACGATGGCATGATTGCTAAAAAACTGACCCATCCAAGGTATGGGATCAAAAAGATCTATCATATTGAAATCGATAAAAATCTCACCCGGGTTGATTATTTGAAAATCCAGGAGGGTTTTAAACTGGATGATGAAGTGATAAAGGTCGACAGTATTGAATACATCGGGGAGGGAAAGGATAAAAAGCAGATTGGCCTTGAATTGCATTCGGGGCAGAACCGGATTGTCAGGCGTATTTTCGAACATTTTGAATACAAGGTATTAAGGCTTGACAGGGTTTATTATGCCGGGCTGACAAAAAAGAATCTGCCTCGCGGACATTGGCGGTTTCTTGAAGAACAGGAGATAAACATGCTAAAAATGATCAGTTCAAGTTCCGGTTAAATGATAAACCCAATTAGTATTTATATCGTAGAAGATGAGTTGCTTATCTCTGCAAGTTTAAAGTCACAGCTGCGACAGTTCGGTTACGAGGTGCGGGGTTCGGCCATGACCGGTGAGACCTGCCTTGAGGAGATCGAAGAGCTTTCGCACCAGGGCAAGGAGCCGGATATCATACTGATGGATATTCATCTCAGGGGCGAAATGGATGGCATTGAAACGGCAAAGCTGATCAATGAAAAATTCAATTGTGCAATCATTTTTCTGACAGGCCAGAGTTCAAAAGAGGTTTACGCGCGATCATTCAAAATCAAGCCTTTTGGATACCTTCTCAAGCCCATTGATATGGAGCAGACCAAAATGACGGTCGAAATTGCAGCATATCAGCGCAACCTGGAGATGGAAAACAATCTTTATCAAAAAGACCTGGAGGCATTGCTCGAAAAGCGTTCGCAGGAGAACAAAGAGCTGATGGCCATCTATCAGTCCATTGTCGATAATTCACTCCTGGGCCTGACCATTATCCAGGACGAAAAGTTTGAATTCGTCAACCGGCGCACTGCTGAAATTTTTGGTTACAGCCAGGAGGAGTTCCAGTCGTTTTCGGCCCGGGATGTATTCAGATTAATTCTTCCCGAGGACCAGGAAAAGCTGATTGCATTATCCCATGCCGGACAAAAAGATCAGGAAGAATTGCATTCGCAGGTAAGGTTTTTAACCCGCGACAATCAGCTGAAACACCTTGATGCTGTTGTTAAGGCCATACAATACAAAGATAAACCCGCCCTTCACATGGCTTTTTTGGATATCACAGATTATTGTCACCCACGAACATCATAAATATGAGAAAACTGTTTCTATTTCTTTTTGCCGGACTTCTTACCCCCGCACTGGCCCAGCTCCCTATGCAGGAATTGGTTAACAAAGCCGGGGATGCAGGTACCTATCCCAACCATGATGAATTGGTCATTTTCGACAGTACCTTGGTTGATATGCAGGAAACCGGCCTGACCTATGTGGTCAGTCATACCCTGACCAAAGCACTCACTGCGCACGGAGCGCTCGAGCTCAATGTCATAAAATACGGGTATGATCCGGAGTCGGCATTTGTGGATATAAGAAAAGCCGTCATTTACAAAGCCGATGGCCGCATCATTGAAATTGATGTGCAGAAGGCAATGGATTATCCTGCTCCGGCACGTGCCATTTACTGGGGTGCCAGGGAAAAAATGCTGGAGATCGGCCGGCTTGAAGCTGGCGATGCCGTGGAAATGGTCATGTTTCGCAAGGGATTCACTTATGCTTTACTGGCTTCCGGTGATGACGATAAATATATTCCCCCGATGAGGGGCCAGTTCTATGACATTGTCGAGTTTTTCGGTCCCTATCCGATCAAAAATAAGGTATACCAGGTAACGGTTCCGAAAGATAAACCGCTGCAATACGAATTTTATAATGGAGAGGCCAGCTCATCTTGCTGGTTTGCCGGTGAGAAGATCATTTATACCTTCGGCAAAAAGGAGATCATGCCGCTCAGGAGCGAACCACGCATGGTTGCCATGGTTGATGTTGCCCCGAAATTACTGGTATCGACTACCCCCAGGTGGAACGAAAAGTCAACCTGGTTTTTCAAAGTGAACGAAGATTTTGGCAGTTTCGAATCAACCAAAGAGATTAAGGACAAGGTGGATGAAATACTCAAGGGGGCCAAAGATGAGATGGATTCTGTTTCCAGGTTAACGCACTGGTGTGCCGATGAGATAAGATATTCCGGTATTTCGATGGGCGCGGGTGAAGGATTTACGCTTCACAAGGGCGAGATGACCTTTTCCGACCGCTGCGGTGTGTGCAAGGATAAGGCTGGTATGCTGATCACCATGCTGCGTGCAGCGGGATTTGAATCATACCCATCCATGACCATGGCCGGATCGCGTATTGATTATATTCCGGCCGATCAGTTCAATCATTGTGTGACGGTGGTCAAACTGCGCGACGGAAAATACCACCTGCTCGACCCGACCTGGGTTCCGTTTGTCCGCGAACTTTGGTCGAGCGCCGAACAGCAGCAACAATACCTGATGGGGGTTCCCGAAGGAGCCGACCTGGCCACAACACCCATATCTGACCCTGAAAACCATTATATCAAAATCGATGGAGTTGCTGAATTGACGGGTAACGGAACCCTTACCGGGCGCATTACCATTACTGGCGAAGGGCAGTCTGATGCCGCCCTCCGCGGGTTATTCCGGTATTCAAACAAATCCATGTGGTTTCAGCAGGTTGAGCGTGAGTTGCTAAAACTGTGGCCGCAGGCAAAGGTTTCCATGGCAAAATATTCAGATCCCGCCGATTATCTTAAATACAACATGTACATCAGTATTGATTATTCAATTCCTGAGTTTGCCATGGTCTCAGGAAGCCTGGTCATGTTTACACCGCTCTCGGCCAATCAAATTTTCCAAACAATCCAGGGCCATCTTGCCTTTGAAACCGGGTTGAAGGAACGCAAATTTGCTTTCCGCGACCGGTGTTCCCGCCAGGTTGAAATCAACGAATCCATCAAACTTCCGGAATTTAAAAAGATGGTCAGGATCCCTGAAGCCATACAAAAAACAGGTGACGTAGTTTCCTACCAGGGCGGATATTCAGTCGTAAACGGGTCGCTGATCTTCTCTGGAAAATCAATTTTCGGGAAAAGACAGTATGACGCGAAGGACTGGCCGCAATTCAGGGCTGCAGTCGACGCCCAGAACAGGTTTGCAGAACAGTCTGTTATTGTTGAGTTATAAATGCATTTTCCATTGAAATACGTTCTTTCCATGAAAACGATTTACCTGATTCCCATTTTCCTGTGTTGTCTTATCCTGGATTCCGCAGATATCAAAGCGCAGGATGAAAAACACGATGCCGTCTATTTATCTGTTATTAAAGAGTACACCCTGAATCCCGACGGAAGTACCGCCTACCGCTATGTCAAGGAACAGAAACTGCTTACCTACCGGGCATTTCACAACCTGTATGGCGAAACATTCGTGGTTTATAACCCCGCGTATCAGAAACTGAAAATCAACGGGGTTTATACTGTGATGGCCGATGGTAAGAAAATTGTCGCCCCGGAAAATGCATTTAATGAAGTGCTGCCGGGCTATGCCGCCAATGCCCCTGCATATAATGCCCTGCGTGAGATGGTGATCACCCACACAGGTCTTGAGCGGAATTGCACCATCTACCTCGATTACGAGGTTCAAACCCAACCGGGGATTTGCCCGGCACTGATGGGCAATGAATTGCTGCCGGAAAATGAACCTGTTAAAAAACTCGAAATCCGGGTGCGCATCCCGGTGGGACAAAAACTGAATTTTAAACTTTTTAATGCCGAATCTGTTCCGGAAACAGTAACAGAGGGAAAATACCAGGTGTTTACCTGGAAATTCAACGATCTTCCCGCTCAATCCGCCGAAGAGGCACAAAAAGCTGATGGTTATCAGCGGCTTGTTTTCAGTTCAGCTGAAAGTTCCGAAGCGGTATTAGCCCATTTGACAAATCAGCCGGCGTTCAAATTTGCCCTTAATGACCAGATGAGAAATCTTGTCAATACCCTGAGCACTGAGAAAAAGAACAGGTTTGAACTGGCACTGAAAATACAGGAAAAAGTCGTGAACGACATACGGCTTTACCCTGTGCCGCTGAGGATCGGGTTGTACCAATGCCGTACCCCCGAACAAACCTGGAATACCAATGGCGGTACAGTTCTTGAAAAAGCCGTGTTGCTTGCCACGCTGTTAAAGGCCGCCGGCATCGAGGCACAGGTTGCAGGTGTTGTCAGAACAGCTTCGGTTGACGAAAAAAACATTTCCCTTGCCAGCCTGGAGGATTTTGCCGTAAAGGTGGAGGACAAAGATCGCGGAACATGGTATTTTTCAGTGAGCGGACTTAATTCTGTCAACCTCAGGCTTGCGCTTCCGGGCCGCTCCTTTATCGTTCTTGATCCTGAAGTGAAAAAAATATCAATGCTGAAGGCCGAAGCCCCAAAACAGATGATAAAAGTCATCGGGAAACTGATCGTTTCATCAGATCCCAAACTCACCGGGGAGGTTTCCCTTTACATGGATGGAACTGTTTATCCGTTTGCCGGCCAGATCCGGGACAAGAAAAGAATGAAAAATTCCCTCAGCGGAGGTTTGATCAGCGGCGATTCGGCGAATGTTAAAGTCAGCACCCTGAATACGGAAAACGGTTTTCAGACTTACATTGTTAAAAGCGACAAGCCATTCCGCAAAGATTCGAATTTCTTTTATTTCAGCCTGCCTTCCGTAACCCCGGGAATTGATGGATGGGGCATCCGGACCCTCTCGGTAAAACGTGAAACGGCCTATGAAATTCCATCCCTGGCGGATGAAAGCTACAATTATACCATCACCCTGCCATCGGCCATGCGTTTGTTCACCCCTGAGAAAAAAATTGCGATCAGCAACAAGGCCGGTTCTTTTACCTGGGAAGTAAAAACACAGGATGGAACGGCAACGGTCAAACGCCAGTTGAAATTCAGCGAACGGATTATCGAATCATCCGACTATGAAGACTTTAAAATCCTGATGGATTACTGGAACAATCCATGGTACCGGCAACTCATCTTCATGGCGGAACAGGAAGGAAAATAATCAGTGCGTAATGATCCGGCCCAGCCCCTCCTTGTTGATCCGGATGCTCTGTTTTTTTAATTCGTTGAAAGTTTTCATCAGGACACCCTGCTCATCTTCATTGGTTGACGTGGATAATTTTTTCCTGGTTTCGGTCATCATTTTATCCAGCTTTCTTGATTTGAAGGCATGAAGGGACAGCATGACATGCATATGCAACCGGGATTCTTCCGTTGTCACCATGATGTTGTTTTTAAGCCAGTTCTGACTTAATTCATAGGGGGAAAATACCAGGTTGACGGCTGCGGTGGAAATTCCCGGGTCACTGTGGGATAAAAACCAGGTGCGGTCGGGAATCGCATCGTTTTCGACGCCCTTGATATATTCAGCAAAAATGGATTTAAAAATGGGAGTTTCAAACGCCATCTCATCCTGGGTTATATCGTGCACCACATAATCGGCCACCCCCACCGGGACCTCCTCCTCTTCACCGGTGGTGAGTTTGATCCGGATGACTTCAGTGCCATAAAGTAACAGCAGGCGTATGATCTCCTTTTCCTGGTATTCGGCCGAATCTGGATCAAAGTCAAGTTGGGGTTCCGATGAAATCTGCTCCTGCGGGATGGCTTCCAGTTCCTTTTCCGTTTCGCCGGATCCTTTTTTCACCCTGGCCCGGAGAATTTTATTCAGTTCGTTCATGAGCACCTGTTCGCCAATGGCCATCAGGCTCGCACACTCCTTGACGTAAAGTGACCGGGAGATCCCGTCGGGAATGAGTGCAATGGTATGAACGATCTCCTTGATCAGCGCAGCTTTTTTAATCGGGTCGTTTTGCGTTTCGCCAAGCAGCAGCCGGGTTTTGAACAGGATAAAATTGACAGAATTTTCTGTAATAAACGATTCAACCTCAGTGGGATGATGTTTGCGGGCATATGAATCCGGATCTTCGCCATCGGGAAACAGGACGATTTTTACATTCATACCCTGTTCCACGATCATATCGATACCGCGGAAGGAGGCCTTGATGCCGGCCGGATCCCCATCATAAAGAATGGCGATGTTTGAAGTGTACCGCTGGATCATGCGCACCTGGTCGTGCGTGAGTGAGGTTCCCGACGATGCTACCACATTTTCGATACCGGCCTGGTACATCGATATCACATCGGTGTAACCCTCTACCAGGAGGCAGCTATCCTTCGAAATGATGGCATTCTTGGCAAAGTAGATCCCGTAAAGGGTTTTGCTTTTATTGTAAATATCTGATTCCGGCGAATTGACATATTTTGCATGCGATTTGTCATTTCCCAGGATACGCCCGCCGAAACCGATCACCCGGCCCGATGCACTGTGAATGGGAAATATAACCCGCCCGTGAAACCGGTCATACAGGCGGTTTTCCTTGTCGATGGAAAGACCGGTTTTAACCAGGACTTCTTTTTTATAACCCTGCCGGATGGCATGTTCCGAAAAAGCATCCCATTTATCGGGACTAAAACCGAGCTGGAATTTTCGGATCACATCTTCTCGGATGCCCCGTTCCTTGAAATAGGACAGGCCAATTGCCTTGCCCTCCTCCGATTCGGACAGGGTTTTCGAGAAATACTGCTGGGCAAAGAGGTTCAGGTTATAAAGGCTCTCCTTCTCATTCAGTTCCTGGAGCTGTTCCGGGGTTTGCTCCTCCTCTTCGACTTCTATATTATATTTCCTGGCAAGATACTTCAGCGCTTCCGGATAGGAGAAGTGTTCATGCTCCATGATGAAATTCACCGAATTTCCTGCTTTCCCGCAACCAAAACACTTATAGATCCCTTTGGCCGGTGAAACGGTGAAAGAGGGTGTTTTCTCATTGTGGAAAGGACACAGACCGATCTGGTTTACGCCGCGGCGCCTGAGCGTGACAAAATCACCGATCACCTCCTCGATGCGGGCGGCCTGGATGATGTTGTCGATGGTTTCGTGGTTAATCATGGTAATGCATCACAAAATGCTCAATGCCCGCCTCGGTGAATTGTTCACCAAATTTAGTAAAACCATTTCTTTCATAAAAGGAGGTGGCGTTTATCTGGGAGTGCAGGTAGATCTTTTTTTTCAGGGGAATGACATCTTTTAAAACCTCCCTCAGGATTATTTCGCCGATGCCCCGGTTGCGAAATCCGGGAAGGACAGCAAATCGTTCAAGCTTGATTCCCTTGTCGGTCTCGCGCCAGCGGGCAGTGGCAATCGCCTTGTCCGCCAGCATGAGCAGGTAATGACGGGCTTCATCCTCATGGTCGTATTCCAGGGCGGCGTCGACCCCCAGTTCCTCCACAAACACCTTTTTCCGGATGGCGAAGGCCATTTCTGCCAATGCAGCATCCCCGGATGAAAATTTCTTCACTGTGAACATAGCCTGCATTTAATTTCTCAAAGGTACTTTTTCCCAGCCTGCCGGCGACAGGTTCATCAACTCCCTGAAACCGATCCCGTGAAGGAGTTCTGCGGTTTCTTTAAACAACAGCGATATCTCATGCGGTTTGTGTGCATCGGAGCTGAGTATGACAGGAATATTCAAATCTTTGATCTTTTTCAATACTGCCGGACCCGGGAAATGGGTGGCAGACCTTTTTTTGTAGAGCCCGCGGGTATTCACTTCCACGATGATTCCGGTCTGCCTTACCAGCTCTAGTGTTTCATCAATGAGCGCGATGTACCACGGATCGGTTTCCAGGAAAAACCTGTTCCTGTTGTGCATCTTGATTTTGTCGAGATGACCGATCACATCCATACGGTTGGTGATGAGCATCTCATTGATCTGCCGGTAATACGCGGTAACGCCTTTGCGGATGTCGCCGCCGAACAATGAATTCAGTCCTTCATCATAGGTTGCCGGGTCGGGACCATCGATAAACCAAAGGTCGTCCGGAGCGCCATTCCTTACCAGATGTACCGACCCGATGGTAAAATCAAGGGGAAAATCTGACTGGAAATGGGAAAATGGATACCCGGATCCGGGGATAAAATCGATCTCCATGCCCAGAAAAAGGTTGATCCGGTCGCTAAACTGCTGCTTCAGGCGCAAAATTTCATTGCAATAATCTGTTACCTTTTCTTCGCGCAGGGCAAAGGTATTGTCAAGTGGCAGTGGAGAGTGATCCGAAAATCCCAGGGATGAAAAATTTTGACTTATGGCCGTGTCAACATAAACGGCGGGATCATCGGAACCGTCGCTGAAACACGTATGGGTATGGAGATTGGTTAACAATGGATTACGGATTGGAGATTACCTTGTATATTTTATCGGCACGGCGAAGGAACAGGTCCACGGGAATACTGCAATGGTCGCCCTTGATGGCCTTTGTAACGGATTTCAGGTTGACCCTGATTTCCTGTACTGTCATGTCAACCACCCCCGTGGTCGGACCCTGGATGGAGATCCGGTCGCCAGGCTGAAGATAGCCGGATTCAATTTTGATTTCAACCACCTTCAGCTTTGTGAAATAATTGGTGACTTTTCCAACATATTCCTTATGTTCAGTAGCAACAGAACCATGCTGCTCAGCCCATTCACCCATCTTGCGGCCCAGGTAGTATCCATCCCAGAAACCGCGGTTGTAAACGGTCTTCAGCCTGGCTACCCATTGATTTATTTTTTCCTGTGTGAAGGTCCCGGCCGTTATGGCATCCACCGCCTCCCGGTAGCACGAAACAACCGTTTTAACATATTCGGGACTGCGGCCCCGGCCTTCAATTTTCAGCACGGATACCCCGGCCTTTACGATCATATCGAGAAATTCAATGGTGCACAGATCCTTGGGCGACATGATGTATTCGTTGTCCACTTCAAGTTCGATGCCGGTATCCTGGTCGGTCACCAGGTAGGGCCGCCGGCAGAGCTGGTAGCAGGAACCCCGGTTGGCCGAAGCATTGTAATGATCGAGGCTGAGGTAGCATTTGCCCGAAACGGCCATGCAGAGGGCGCCATGGGCGAATACTTCAATTTCAACCAGTTTCCCCGATGGCCCGGTTATTTTCTGACGCTTTATTGCACGTGTAATGGCTGCCACCTGTTCCAGGTTCAACTCCCTGGCCATAACCATCACGTCGGCAACCTGCGACCAGTATTTCACTGCCTCGAGGTTGGTGATGTTGGTCTGGGTCGACATATGAACCGGCATATCTATCGATCTTGCATATTGGATTACGGCATGATCTGATGCGATGATGGCGGTCACGCCGTTTTTCTTTGCCGAATCGATCGTCCGTTTCATCTCCTTCACCTCCTGGTCAAAGATGACCGTGTTCATGGTGAGGTAGGTGTTCATATTATGCTTACGGCAGATCCGGGTGATCCTTACGAGGTCGCGCAGGGTAAAATTGATGGATGAACGGGCCCGCATATTGAGCACTCCCACCCCGAAATAGATGGAGTTTGCCCCGGCCTGGATTGCGGCCATCAGCGATTCCCACGACCCTACCGGTGCTGTAATCTCGGTTTTTTGCAAATTGAATAGTTTTTGCAAAGATACAGGTTTTACAACGATCGGTTATGGTTTAGCCTAAACCACGCTTACCCGATGTGTATGGTAATTTCAATTGACCCGTTCACATGCCGGTATGCCCGGATAATCAATGCAGGTAAGCGGCTTTGTTAATATCGCCGAGGGTTTTTATCTTCTTCGGGGGATCAAGGTATTTGTCGAGGAACGAATAGATCTTTAACCTGATTTCCCTGGCAACACGGGTATCGATGCGGTCGAAGGAATGACCGCCCTCCACCTCATTGTAAATCTCATAGAAAAATTGCTTTCCTTCTGCCTTGAGCGATTTGATCAGGTGTTCCACCTCCAAAACGTTCACATCATCATCATTTGTATTAGAATGGATCAATAACGGCGTTTTTAATTTTTGGGCGTTCCAGGCCGGGGAACGTTTTTTATATTCCAGGATGTTTTCCCTGGCATCTTTTCCGATATGATAGCTTGCAGAGAACAATTTCCGGTATTCATTGTCAGAATAGCCCATGCGGGCCACCAGGTCGCTTACCGGCACCCCGGCAAAACAAACTGAATATAACTCGGGATGTCCGAAAACACACATCAGCGAGATCATGCCGCCATGGCTCCATCCGAGGATCCCTACACGCGTGCTGTCAACAATGTCCCAATTTCTGACCATGTAATTCCGGCTGGCATTCACATCTTCATTTTCGAGTCCGCCATAGTCAATTTTTTCATAGAAATCCTTCCCGTAACCGGTACTACCGCGGTATTCAGGTGCAATCACGATATATTGCTGGGCCATCAGTTCGCGGATAATATGTGCATAGTAGGTATTGAAATCACCATGAACGCCCCCGTGCGGGAAAACCAGCAGGGGATATTTTTTATCAGGCTTAAGATCCCTTGGAATGAAAATATAGCTGTAAAATTTTACCGGGTTCCTTGCTCCCATGGCAGTGGGGTTTTTAACATTTGCTTCTGCAACGGGCGGCCCCGTGATATATACCTTGTCGATCATGGCAACATCTCCGACCCGGTTGTACCAGGCCAGGTCGTCAACTGCCTTCTGGAGGGCAGTTATATCGTAACCGATTGTTTCTATCGTCGATTTCAATGCTTTTAACTCTTCGCTGCCCGTTTCCTGGCCATCGACCAGTGTCATGCACATGAGCATAACGGCTGACAAGATTAATCTGATGTATTTCATAATTTCATTGATTTTAAAATTGAAGTTTTACTTCCGCTGTTTGAGCTTGCGACGTATCATTCAGGCGCCTTCAGCAATGAATTTTCTATATCGTTATCCAGCCAGTTTTCGATCATTTGCTGCCCCACGGAAGTCATGACCGACTCGGGATGGAACTGTACTCCCCAAACCGGAAGTGTTTTGTGAGCCAGCGCCATGATGGTGCCATGACGGGTTACTGCAAGTGTTTCAAGACAACCGGGCAGGGTAGCCGGGTCGACGGCCCAGGAATGATACAGCCCGACTTCGCATTCATCGCCGATTCCCCTGAATAACGGATGATCCGGCTGAACAATTTTCAATTTTCGGGGCTGGCCATGAACAACCCTGGTGAGATTATACAGTGAGCCGCCATAAAATACCGCCAATGCCTGCATGCCAAGACACACGCCAAATACCGGAACAGATTTCCGGCCTTCACCATGCAACTGACCGACACGGTTTAAAATTTCATACATGACGGGCTGCTCCCCGGGCAAACCGGGTCCCGGCGAAAACATGATCCGGTCATATCGCTCCAGCTCATTGATTTTGAGTTGTTCCGGAGTTAGGATATTAACCTTAACTTTGCCGGTTCTGCGCAATAACTCAACAAGGTTCCAGGTGAAGGAGTCGTGATTGTCGAGCAGGAGAAGGGACATATACAATTTACGATTTTCGATTTTTGATTTTCGATTTTTGATTTTTGATTTAAATGTACGACAACTCCATTTATACCACCCGCCCCGATATCATCGATAAAATTAATCATTTTACCGGGCGAAATGAATCTTTTTTATTTGCGATTGATTTTAACGGCGAAAAAGGGTTTGTACTATCACCCGGAGAGGCCTATTCCAAAGGGATTCAATATTATTTTGGCGGACCTGAAAACCAGGTTGGAACTGATATGAAAACCACGGTAAAGTTCGACATTCATCCTGTCAGTTTTGAAAAATACAAAATTGCCTTTGATCAGGTGTCATCCCATCTGAAAAGAGGCGACACCTACCTGCTTAACCTTACTTTTCCTTCATCTGTTGATACCAACCTTTCCCTGTCTGAATTATACCACTTCAGCCGTGCACCCTATAAACTTTTTGTTCCCGGCCATTTTGCCATATTTTCACCGGAACCATTTATCCGCATCGCGGATTCAAAAATATATTCATGCCCGATGAAAGGTACCATTGATGCAGCCATTCCCGATGCCGAACAACATTTGCTGGCCGATGAGAAGGAGTTCTTCGAACATAACACCATTGTCGATCTCATCCGCAACGACCTTTCGATGGTATCTACCGGCGTGCATGTTTCCAGGTTCCGTTACATCGACCGCATAAACACCAACCGCGGAGACCTGCTTCAGATGAGTTCTGAAATATGTGGTGTGTTGCCTCCTGATTTCAGGAAAAGGCTGGGTGAGATCCTGTTTGCCCTTTTACCGGCGGGTTCGGTCACCGGCGCCCCAAAGGAAAAGACCGTTGAAATTATCCGTGAGACCGAATCCTACGATCGTGGCTTCTACACCGGGATTTTCGGTTTTTATGACGGATTCAACCTGAACGCCGCCGTATCGATCAGGTTTATTGAGCAAACGGATTCCGGGCTTGTTTTTAAGAGCGGGGGAGGGATCACAGCATTGAGTGACCCGGAAAGCGAATACAATGAAATGATAAGCAAAGTGTATGTCCCTGTTGTTTGAAACAATCTGTATTCAGGATGGTGTTCCGCAACATCTCGCGTGGCATGAACAACGCATGACACTTGCCCGGAAAGAGTGCTGGAACGTGCATACCGCGTCGAACCTGATTTTTTCAGATGGAAAACAATGGGTTACCCCCTCAAACATCGAAAATAATTTAGAAACTGCTAATTTTGTCAAAAACCACATCTATGAAAATCAGCTACATTTTATTCCTGGTCCTGGTTGCCGGTATCATTGGAATTACCGGTTGCAGCAGTGAAGACAAGGAACTGAAGAAGGATGCCAAAGAGATTGCCGATGTCATGTGCAAAAGCATGGAGGCCATGAAAAACCTGCGGCTGGCCGATCCGGCCGACTCGGTTCTGGTTTATAAGCTTCAGGAGGAATACCAGCTTATTGAATCGGATATGAGCGCGCTGTACCAGAAATTCAGGACAAAATACGGTGAAAAGACCTCTTCCAAAGAGTTTGCTGATCAGTTTCGCAAATACCTGAATGAGGCTATGCTGGACTGCAGGAGTCTTTCAAAGGAGGACAGGGAGGCCTTTGAAAAGGGAATGAAATAGGAATTATTTTACCAGCCTGATCTGTAGTTCTTTCAGCTGTTCATCTTTAATGGCCGAAGGAGAATCGATCATTACATCGCGCCCGGAATTATTCTTAGGAAAAGCAATATAATCCCGGATCGAATCACCCCCGCCAAAAATCGTCGTCCAGCGGTCAAAGCCAAATGCAATGCCCCCATGAGGCGGTGCTCCGTATTCAAAGGCATTCATTAAAAAACCGAACTGATCAGCGGCCTCCTCATCCGTAAAACCCAATACCGAGAACATTTTCTTTTGCAGATCCTTGTTGTGAATCCGGATGGAGCCGCCCCCGATTTCTGTTCCATTGATGACCAGGTCGTAGGCGTTGGCGCGCACGGCGCCTGCATCGGTATCCAGCAAGGTAATATCTTCCGGCTTTGGCGAAGTGAAGGGATGATGTTTTGCGTAGAAGCGGTGGGTTTCTTCATCCCACTCCAGCAGCGGGAAATCGACAACCCACAACGGTTTGAAATCGCCCGGCATGATAAGGTTCATTCGTTTTCCCATTTCAAGCCGGAGGGTGCCCAGTGCAGACCGGGTTTTTTC
>CAZPWZ010000005.1:26380-31864 GCA_964590675.1 uncultured Draconibacterium sp. | reverse complement strand
GGGGATAATTCATTGTTATTTTGCAAAGTCAATAAAAACCTCAGCAATGAAAGATTTCAAAATCTCATCTTTGTGGGTCATCGCATCACTGATACTGATCTCTTCCTGTTCCAAGGAGAATCACCCTGCCCCCGGATTCAATCCCGATACGATAACCATAAGTCATTCTGTCAAAGGATGGGAACTCTATTCATGGAAGGAATCGAAGGTAAGCTGGTACAGTCTCATGGAGGCAACAGATCGTACTAAAAGTTTAAGTGAAGTTTCGACTAATTTCCTGAGGGTGCCTGGCGAGATCAGCCTGGAACAGGTGCTGCGGCGTTTCCCCAAAGGCGAAACCATAACATTGCTGGGCCCTGGCTGGCTCTCAAATTGCTGGCAAAGCAGTTACGGCAACCTTTCTCTGCCTGCAGAAGAAGAGATCGCCCGCATTGCCGCATGTTGTGACAGGCAGGTACTCGTTTTTCAGATAGCCAGGTAGATTTTTCAGTTTACATGCAAATGCAAAGACCAAAGAAGACAGCCTGGCCATTGAGAAAGCCTGCCGGAACTACGTCGAAGGCTGGGCTAACGGCGACGAGAAGGAGAAACCATGAATAAGCAGATTGGACTTTTACTTTCTTTCTTTCTGTTTTGCTGCATGCTTAACGCTCAGCAGGGGTTGAATATCAGTCAGTTTCGCGGGGCGAATCACAGCGGGATCTTTGACGGTAAGAATCTTTTAAAAAAATGGCCTGCTGATGGTCCTGTCTTAATATGGGCCTTCGAGACCCTCGGTAACGGTTACGGGTCACCGGCGGTGACGGAGAACCAGGTTTTCGTCCAGGGAGAAACAGACAGTATTGCAACGGTCTTCTCCTTTGATTTAAAAGGAAACCTTTTATGGAAGAAAGCATTTGGAAAAGAGATGATGTCGGGGAATTATCCCGGCTCATTATCTACTCCTACCGTCGTGGACAGCCTCTTATATTCCTTATCGGGAATGGGTGATATTGTTTGCCTGAAAACCACTGCAGGAGAAAAAGTCTGGAGTCTTAACATGCTCAATGATATGAAGGGAGATTTAGTACCTTACGGATTTTCGCAATCTCTCCTCGTGGATGGCGATCTGGTATATTGTGCCCCCAGCGGGAAACAAAATAACTTCGTTGCCCTCAACAGGTTTACCGGGAAAATTGTCTGGACATGCCCTGCACTTGGCGAAGGCGCACGTTGTTCCCCGATCCTCGTAAAACGGGGTGACAGGGAAATTGTTGTGACTACTTCTTCCAGCTCTGTTTTGGGTATCGATGGACGAACCGGAGAATTACTATGGTCGCATGTCATTGATTCATCTAAAAACACCCACTATAACAGTCCTCTTTTCGATGGAGAACATCTTTATTGTTTTTCCTATTTTTATGGCAAAGGTGCGGTTAAACTTAAATTGTCGGCCGATGGCAACCAGGTGACCGAAGTCTGGAAAACTCAAAACCTTCTTAATTCCATCGGGGGTGTTGTCAAAGCAGGTGATTACCTGGTTGCAACGCATAATAACAGTCTTATCAGCCTTGATATAAAAACCGGCCATTTCATGGATTCAATTCCATCAGGAAGCGGGTGGGGAGGAGTTACCATCTTTGCCGACGGTATGATCTACCTTTATAATGGCCATGTTTTACTTGTGAGTCTTGAATCCGGAAAATTGAGTGCGGTTAGTAAGTTCAAGGTTACGAAGGGAACCAGTTATCACTTTGCTCATCCGGCAATAAAAAACGGGATCCTTTATATCAGGCGGGGCAAAGCATTGATGGCTTACAGGATTTCAGATTGAAAGCATGATCATAAAATAAAAATTTTATCTCTGATTATTTCACTCCTGCCCGGCAACGGGTTATTTGGTTATTCCCAGAAAACGACTGAAACCTGCACAGTAACTTTCATAGCAAACGAAGGATTTCTTATAAAGACAAAAAACAGCAAAGTTCTGATCGATGCTCTTTTCGGAGGTATCAACGGCAACTGGTGCGACCAGCCCGGTGATTCTGTTTTAAGACGGATGACAAACGGCGTTGTCCCCTAAGGAGTTGAGAATATCAGCTATTTGATTGAACAGGATGGATTCTCCGTGTTTCATACCGGTGATTGCAACTCCTCGAATAAATCTCAATTCAACGCATATAGCCTGTCAACAATAAAGATTGATGTTGCTTTTTTGACAGGCCGTTCCTGAGGCCGGAAGGGCTTGATATCATTGGTGAAAGCATGAGTGCAAAAAAAATAATTCTGATGCATATTGAGCCAGCAAGAAGGGAATATTACCAAACTTATGCTAAAGACTTACCCGGCTTCTTTGTTTTCTATTTATCGGATTAATGAAGATCGAGTGATTTGCTCCCTCCCTGACGAGCGTACAGTTATAAGATGCAAGGTGCTTGAGAAACTCCGTTCGTTTCATCAGGCAAAACTCAGTTTTCTGCGAATAAATTTCTTGCCTTGATAGAGGCTGAGGGTTGTTTCTCTCTGGTGAGAAATGATGAGTTCCAGCGCATCCTGAAGGTTATTTTTTAATTCCTCAATGGTTTTACCTTGTGAAATAACTTCTGGAAATTCTTCCAGCTGTCCAACATACCATCCATCCTCACTTTTCTCAATAATCGCCTTAAAATCAATATGTTTGAGCTTCTTGGGTTTCATTTCTTTTTTCCTTTGTACAAAATTACGACAAATGATTTAACTCGTTAGATATGTGCCTGACATGGATGACGAATCTATAGAAGGATATCAAAAATTCAGCGGTGTGCTGACACCCCGATGGATAAGACTGAATGGGCAAGAAATAAGCTGATTGGAATAATCCTTTTTTGGAAGCACTTTATCCTCGCTTTTGCGAAAGACGTTGCTTTTATTGAGAAAGAGGAATTTGTCTTTCTTTTCGTCCAGTGTTTTTGTATATTTACATGTTTATACACTAATAAGCTATGAAACGTGAATCATGTTTACAATGGATCATGGTTTTTATCATGGTCATTGGTGGGATGACACAGCTCTATTCAGAATCAGTAGTGCATTCCGGAGACACGGTAGTCAGGGTCGGAGTAACACTTAACGACACAATCCGGAAGGATTCATTGTTACTGCTGATCTCTTCAGGAGGACCCCTGGTAGAGGTGAAACACTATATGCAATTAATTGGCGGAAGTTTTTATCCCTTCTCGCATATTTTTCACCAGGACGGTATGATGGTTCAATACGGGAGATTCATTTCATTTTCGAGACTGAACTTTACCGAGGGATTTGTCAACCTTAAGATGGTCCCGATGAATCCACCGGTATCTACCTGGTTGATCGGGACAGAACATGTTTATTTTGCCCCAATTGCTTTTCTTGGACTGGCTGCCGGAGGGACCGTATCCTATGATGCAATTGCGGGTATGTTGGATATTACCGTCTCACCGCGCCAGGAATTCGGATCCATCTTCCCCGCTGCAAAGAATGTGGCAACGGCGCTGCAGGCTTCGGGTTACAAAGTCCAGCAGGGTGAGATCACGAAAGAAAACCTCATTGATTTCTGCCTGGCCGGATATACTTCGAATGCCAATGGGAACAATGTCGGGGTTCCATATCTCGGGATGCAGTTGCCTCCTCCCCCAAATATGGATAGTCTCTTTAGTGTCCCTCTCAATTATAATCTCAATGCGGATGAAGCAGTGGTCCTGATCGGCAAAACACCTCCGGAATGTAAATATTACGGCTACCGGAGTTATCTGATGAACCGTTTGTATAATTTTCCCCCTTCTGTTACCCGCACCAAGATCAATGCCAGCCTGGGAGATCTGACGAGCCTGTATCGCATGCGGCCCGATCTTCCACTTGATTCTATGTTCGGACGGAAAATTGCCCTTATTATGGCAGGCGACAGTCTAGTGGCAATGCATATCAAAAACACCATCCTGGCGTCAACCCCGGAAATAGCCGCAGCAGATATCTTTTTTGATATCATTCCTTCTGAGGGAATGTTCATTTTCGGCACCGATCCGAAGGCGGATTGGTTGAATTTCGCCCACAGGATTTCTCTTTTCAAAGACACGGCAGCACAAAGTAATTATGTGAACAATCCTCCCTTAGAGATCCTGCGTATTACACCCCAGAAAGCTCCACAACAGGCCTTATTCAAACTTCGATCCTTTCTGCCCAGGACATGCGGAACTAATGAATTTTACCTGTTACCGGACATGGAGTTACTGGAAGAGGCGATTTATAACACGTATCACACGAATTATGAGATGATCTGGCTAAAACCAAATCCATGGGTAATCGAAGGGTTCAGCGCAATTCAGCAGGGATTGGATGCACTTGGGGATAATCATGATGCTTTATATATCACGACATCCCAGTTCCAATTCAGGGAGAATGATTTAGTATTGGTTTATGGGGTGAATCATACCCTTACCGGCAAATCGGTTTATACCAATGCAAATATTTACGGAACAAAATACATGGCCGGGTATGGAGGGATCACCAATACAATGATGGAAAAGAGCGCAAGACAATTTGTTGCTGACACGGTCATAGCCAACCAGTTATTTACCTATGTATTTGCCCGTCATGCCATTCCTGGTAATCCCTATGTTTATATTGTACCCTCCGACACCAACGGAACCCTGGAAGGAATCAATGTAAATGATACGGCCGAAATGGGATTTAGGTTATATGTGAATACCCTGACGAAAATCGGGCCTGATCCTTTGGAAGTGATCCTGGATCAGACGGTACTTCTGCGGCCATTCAATTCCGGCATCGATGAAAACAGTAATGGTAACCAAAATCCGGTCATGAAAGTTTATCCAAACCCGGTTACAAATAAAACAACCCTGGAAATCTCCCTGCCGGAGTGGTCGGATATAAGCCTGACACTTTACAACTCATCAGGGCAGCAAACCGGGACAACACTTCAGATCAGTCATGTAAGGGGTATTGTGCGGCAGGAGTTGAAACCATCCGGGAGTCTGCCATCGGGAATCTATTATGTACAGGGAGTTGTAACCGGGAAAGAGAAGTCAGTAACACAAACCATGAACGCCCGGATGATATGGCTGGGTGGGATTGGACAATAATGTCAGATCCTTGAACAGTGAAATCCCCTGCAAAAATTAATTGTGCAGTAGTTTCGTGAATTAACTGTACACTACTTTGACCAATTACTAAACTTTAGAATCATACCAGATTACCTGAAAGTGGTTGATTTTATCGAGGTCAGGCCGCTTTCAATTTCATTACTTCAAGTTCAGCACCTTTTAACAGGCCTTCGGATCCTCTTTGCAGGACTTCTCCAGTTGTATGTTCATCCAGATAATAATGCTCACACACAACACAAACATGCGCCGGAACCTCTTTGATCAGAATGATGGAACCATTCTTTTCAAGGGTAACAGTTACCTTTCCCTCATACATATTTCCTGCTTTACAAATGACGCATTCCATATTGTCGATTTTGGTTTTAAA
>CAZPWZ010000005.1:0-26370 GCA_964590675.1 uncultured Draconibacterium sp. | reverse complement strand
CAGTTCTATCAGGTTCAAAAGCGGTAACCATGATGTAATTCCCCTTGTCAGTAATTTTGGCAACGAGAAGATATACAAATTTATTCCTTACATGAAGCTTCACTTATATTGACCCGCATTTGCTCATCGTCTGTTTTGGATGCAGCTGGGTCCACTTATTCCCGGATACAGCGGACCGGCAGACCATACTCTTTTTCATATTGATAGAGCCTGAATTCATTCGGATTGAACCGTACACCATAACCATAGAACAGGGTTTCCTGCGTGGCAGACCAATAGTAACCCCAGGTGCCCCTGCTGGTAATAGTTCCATTCCAGTAATTAATAGCACCTGCAGCATGCAGTTTAAGTTGCGAATCATATGGGCCATTCCAGTTGGTCCAGTTTCCGCCAGCCTTCAGGTTTAACCATTCGGTCGAAGTAGGCATACGCCAGCCATTTCCAAGTTCAATCGTACAGGGGTCGTTAGCCGGCTGCCAGTCGGAGTCTTCCTGGATCGAACCGGTTAACGTCCAGGCAGGGGTCACGTTGTTCCCTGTATGCTGGTAACCTTGCTTACGGTTAAACTGCCATTACCATCCTGCCGAAGCTTCAGTGGTATCTGATACCGAAGTAGCCTGCTGGCTTGCTCCCAGGTTTCGTGAGATCCAGCACTTTGCAGCTTCTCCGGGCAGATTGGTCACAATGTCGTAGGTTGCCGTTTTGCTAACCGGGGCCACTAAACCAGCCACATGATTTACGGTGATGGTCGCACTGCAGGTGGCACCGGGTAAGGTCGTAAAATTGTATTCCTGCCCATAAGCAGTGCCGAAACTGTTCGTTGCAAAAGCACGAACATAATATGTTGTGGATGTTAATAGCAGGTTAAGCATGGAGATAAAAGTTCCGGTACCCATTCCGTAACCGCCGGGCGTATGATAATCAGCAATGGTCGGGTTGGGTGATGTTTTCCAGCATACACCTAGGTTTATCAGTGTGGGATCACCTCCTGTCGAGATAACATTACCGCCGGAAAAAGCTGAAGTTGAGGTGATGTTGTTTACCGGCGAAGTTGTTACAATCGGGAAATTCGCATTTTGCGAGTAAAAAGTAACTTCATTGCCGTATGACGTTCCTACAAAGTTAGTGGCATATGCCCGCACATGATATAATGTACTGGGAGTTAACGATGAGAGGGTGCTTGAAAATGTTCCTGATCCTGTGCCATCGGTTGTATAACTGTCGCTGATGGTTGGATTTGGAGTGGTGCTCCAGCAAACACCCCTGGCTGTTACTCCTGCACCTCCCTCAGATGTGACCATGCCGCCACCGGTGGCCGATGTTTGTAAGATATTGGAAACAGCTAACGTGGATACTGCCGGGACAACCGGACCATTACCTACTGTTTTTATGCATCGCACTGAGCTGCCCCTTGCTTTGGAAACATTATCAGTTATCCAAACACTTCCGCTGTTGAAGGATAGGTATGCGGCAGTCAGACTGTTGGTTTGTGTACTGCTCCAATAAGTCCCCATAATTCCACGGTTGACGAGCGATCCGTCAGTATTATTAAGGAATCCGGCAGCATGAAGGCTTAACCCGGATGTCCATGGGCCTTGCCAGGTGGTCCATCCGCCCATAGATATCATCGACATCCATTCAATGTTCGTTGGGATCCGCCAGCTGCTGTCAATCTCAATGGAGCAAGGATCATTGGCCTGAATCCAGTCAGAGCTCTCGCTGATGTTTGAAATAGTCCAGGCAGGTATCAATGTCGTGCCATTATTTTTAAATCCTTGTTTTCGGTTAAACTGCCAGTACCAGCCAGCGGATTCTTCAGCGGTATCGTTTACACTGACAGCCTGGTTAGTCGCACCCAGATTCCGGTCGAGCCAGCAGTTGCCATCTGAACCTGGAATATTTGATATCAGGCTATAAGTAACAGTCTTATTCACTGGAGCAACGTTCCCGGCCAGGTGATTCACAGTAAAACCCGGACCGCAATAAATCGCAGGGCATGGTGAAGTGCTGGTGCTGACCATGACAGGGTAATTGTGCCCACAATCATTGTAGGCCATTACATAACGATAATAGTTGGTGTTGCAGATAAGATTGGTTTCTGTAAAAGATGTATCGGTTCCTACATCTGTGGCTGAGTTAAAATCATAATCTATTCCTATCCGGTAACCTGTTGCAATCGGCACTGATGACCAGTTCCAGGTAATCTTTGTGGTATCGGCCAGATGGAAGCCTGGTGTGGGTGGCTGCGGGACTTCGCAGGTGTAATACAGATTCTGCCAGGAGCCATTCAGAAAAATACTGATGGTCGTCCCACCGGATTGACTGCAATTGGTGCAGATCACCATCAATCCTTCTGCCGGATTGGATATGGCCTTGCGCTGTTCAAAAGTCATACGTGGTGGCAGAAGACCTTTACTGGTTGACTTTACATCAAGCATTGATGAAGAATGGGGGGAGCTCCCATCTTCATTGATAGCGACTTGGGCAAACACGGGTATTCCTAATAAATAACAGAAAATTATTATTGTGAATAATTGTTTCATGGGATGAAAATTGCTTGTGAATAGTTTAACAACATGATTTTCAATTAAATATCTAACAAACGTACAAAATAATTTGATTCTACCCTTAGTAATGACCAAAACCATTAAGGATATCACCGTCCATAAAAAAGACAGCGTTTTAAACAAATACTGCAAAAAACGCTCACGCTGACCAGCCTTCGCCGGAACAAACTGATCCCTCCTTAACCTTGATTGTTAATACGTTGAGATGGTCAACCAAAACCGTCAGAGGGTGGTATGCGACTGTGGCATTTCCAGTTAACACCAAACCATTTATAGCATGTTCACGCTTACTAAAACAGTAAGATGTCTCCAGGGTCATGAATGGTGCCCTGTAGACCATCCGGATGACATTAAACTGAAACTTCTGGCGTAAAGTGCATAGGAAACCCGCACCAGGTGATTTTGTTCAACTTGGACTTCATGTTCGGCACTACATGCCACACGAAGTCCTATTTATTATGGGCAGTAGAAGTTAAATAATTCAAATTATTTACAAAACTCACTTGTCATGACATTCAACTTCATACAATAGGTGATTGAATTTAAAATCATTTTCAAAGGCTTGAATTTGCGCATTAGTACCACACTTTTCTTCAGTAGTTACACTCCCATTCCAAGCCTTAGCCGTGCATTCGCGACATTTCTTACACCCAAGCATTATAAATATAACGATATAAATAAATCCTGCTAAAAGGATTTTTGTTGATAGAATTTTAAAATTTTTCATGAGAATTGATTTTTTGTAATCCGATTACCCAATTTATGTTTTTATCAAAATTCATAAAATAAATAAATGAGTATTCAATAAAATAGCTATTTGAATATGGACAATATTATTTCAAATTATTGACCATAACGCCCCGTCGGCAGCCTTAGTGCGGGTTTACTTGATATTTCTTTTCTCTTCCTGTATCATTTGCAGGTTTGGGGAATGCTTACCTCCAGAAACCGCCCACATTGCTCGGCTGACGGTCGTTACCCAACGTAATTTCTTCTTTCACTTAAGGGTTCCTCAAAAAAAGGTTTTAGCCTGGTTAATAGTGAGATAAGGGTAAATATTGAAACTAATTTTATGATGGTTTTAAGATTATTTTTAATCGTTTTACCTCCACCTTCAATTATATTAGATTGCAAAATGAAATGATGATTTTGCTTAATAAACTATTCATTCAGCGATGATAATAAACTGACGGTTTCATTTACTATTACTTAGGATTACGTCGCCAGCATTTATAAGGCATTGGGTTCCCTGTAACCGGATTGTGGGCATTCGCCATATCTGAAATGAAATTAGACACTAAGTCATCTCTCATGCAATGATCAGGGATGGTATCTCCATTACTCAACAAAACACATGTGACACAAACCGTATAATGCTCGGGCTCTGGGTCATTATTCTTGCAAGAAAATGTTAAAAGAGCTCCCATAAAAGCCAATGAAAAAATCCATATTGCTGTTCTTTTGTTCATTTGTGGATATTTAAAACTATATACTTAATTATGTTGGGTAACGCCCCGCCGGCAGCCTCAATACCGGGTTTACTTGTTCTTATCTTGTCTTTCCTTTATCCTTTGTAGGTTTGGTGACAGCCATCCTTCGGAAACCTCCCGCATTGCTCGGCTGACGGTTCGTTAGGTGTAGGCACAATTGTATTCTTAAACCCAACGTCTTCCTTTTTTTTAAGATGCTTTATCTCTATTGTAATGTCATTTACCAAAGCTATATCCTAAACTTATACCTGCCCAAGGAATAGTCTCGAACCCCCACATCGAAAAGGTATTATCCAGACTAACCAAGGGAGTAAAGCCTACTTTAAATAAAAATCCCCCTTTTGATTGAACTCTCATTCCTATTACCCCAGTTATTAATGGATTAAAATATTGATGAGAAGGGACAAAGGATAGTGTTGACCCCGCGCCAAATTCTAATGCAACTACATTGCTTAATTGATATTGTAAATTCAGCAAGAATGGTACAGCAAGAAAATCCTGACTGGACATCCCGCTAATATAGGTACCCATACCCAATCCAACCCTTCCTGTTAAATAGAAGCGATTACTTTGCACAACCAGTCTTTCATAGTTTATTGATACAAGCATTGCATTCCCACATATTTCTAAATAGAGGCTATTCCCCTGGAGCGTCCTTAAATGGCTTATTGGTATAATATTTAAAGTTGAGTCTGATATTTTAGCAGTTACGGGGATTGTAAGACTGAAAATAATAAATAAAAGAAATACTTTTTTCATAACGATTTGAACAAATGGTTACCTATTTTATGGTTTTCAGGTTTTCCACCATCCACCATTTAGTTCCTATTTTTACGGTTTTATAAACATTTCCTTCAATATCAGTAACCGTGCCTGTTTCAAACAGGATATTATCCTTACTCTTCTTACATCCACCTGTAATTATTTATATACAGAACACTCCCATTATAATCAAAAGGCAAATCCAGATTTTATTTCTTGTTTTCACAGCCATTCTTGTTTTTTTAATCCGTTTGCCATGTTTAATTTGTTACAAAGAAATTTGAATTTGCCCAGAGATCGGTATTTGTCATTATAGTTTAACAACATAATAGATATGGTTAGGAAAATCACCTCCGGTCACCTTATACCCCTTATATTCGCAACTCCACGCATTAGAATCGAACTGTATTTGAAAATAGCCCTTTTCATCGGTAACTGTGCGGGCATATTCTCCAATACCTCCATTACAGGTAGGTGTGTACCAGAGGTAGTTGTCGATTGTTCCATAGCATTTTGATGCAATCACTGTGACACCCTTAATTGGCTGTTTTGTATTTGCCTCCATAATGTTTCCATAATAACTGAATTCAGGAGTAGGAGGAGGTGACGATTTTGTGATTTCCAGATCAATCTTCTTGCAACTACTTGCAAGTATAAAAAGCATCCCCATAAGAACTAATGGATAAATCCAGATTCTGATTCTTGCTTTCATGCTGTAACGTATTTGATTTCAGTACAAATATAATTAAGGATTCAAGGGAATCCTAATTGGTTTTCCAGGTCCATTGGTACATTTATTTGCAGAAATTACCAAAAATCATCATTTCAGCGCAGGGATTTGCAAAATTTACAAATATCACTGACATATCGAGGATGAGAGACTTCGGATGATGGAACACTGTGGTGAAAAATCCTCAGGTTGCATTAACATTTGCCCAATTTACGCACCAAATAAACTTTAGGCATGACACACCCACTCGACCCGGAAAAGGCCTCCAGGATCATAGGGAATTTACTTGATGCCTGCCGTGATATTACACGTTTGTCCCTTATTGACGTAAAGGGGTATGCTAATAATCCAACATATAAGCTCTTTTATGCAGTGTTTTATGTGCAACCCGGAATCTGGGTTAGGAAAAGATTTGAAGAGGTGTGGAAACAAAAAGAATTCCCAGAAAACTGGAAGGGTATCTTTGTTGAAGGAATTTAATGATATTGTTGAATAATCCCTGTCAATTAATTTAATCATTCCGCCCCTAGTTCCGCCCCTAGTTCCGCCCCTAAAAATAAAAATCCCCTTAATTCGCTGAACTAAAGGGATTTAGATTTATTATTTGTACACTTCACTGACCAATTATCTAACCTTGGAATCATTCCAGATTACCTGAAAGTGGTTGATTTTATTGAGGAAATGGAAGACTTGGTCTGATTATTTAAACTTATAAATCAAACCTGCATTCACTCCAATGCCAAATGGCATGTTAGGCGGTTTATTATTGCGGTCGTAAAGATTATTCAAATAATAAATACCAGATGGGCTGATTGTTAGAGAGAGTCTGTCATTGAAATTCCATCGTAACTGTAACATCAGATGCCACTGCCAACTGATTTTCAGGCGTGTATAATCATTGTTGGCAGTACTCAGAATTTCTCCATTTTCAGGGCCTGAGGTGGAACTGGATACCTGCTTTTGTGAAATTAAAACACCAATTGTCGGGCCTGTCTTGATATCGAACGCAAACTTACCCTTTCCCGTTATTTGCTTTGAAATAAACAACGGAATCTGCAAGTATTGATACCTGTAATTGTAGGCATCAATCATTGTTGTATCGATGTGTGTTACCGGATGCAATGAGTCTCCCGGAACAGAATCCGTTATCCTTACATTATTTGAGACAGAACCGTAATCATTGTATGCTGCATAGCCAATACCTGTTTCAAGGCTTGCTTTCAGTTTCTTGTGCCACAAACCCCCTGTAATCATTGCACCGTAATACAGGTTGGGATTTCTGCCCTTCTGAACTACTTCACCTATGTTCCCGGATACTCCTAATTGCCATGAAAGGTTCTCTGATATTCCGAGAGAACTTTTTGATTTTTTGGAACCTGCATTGTTTTGTGTTGTATCTGCATTCTTGCCAGTTGGCGGATTGATAACAGAATCTTTTGCGGGAACACTGTTGCCGGATAATTTGACAGATTCAGCATCCGGAGAAGGAGGACTGGATTGAACTTCCGCAAGTTTAACCGTATCTTTTGATTTTTCTTCAATTACAGACTTTTGTTGGGAATTAATTTTAACCGTTGTGGTTGTATTGTCAGTCACGGTTTGTGAAGGAATAACATCCTTTGTTTTAGGTTCAGACTGTTTGGAAACTGTTGAAAAAGTCGAAGTGGGATGCTGTTCGTTCTTTGCAATACTTGCAGATTGGGGAATTACTTTTAGTTGAACAGTAATATCCCGGTTTGCAGGCTTTTGCTGCAAATCAATCTTTGTATCACGATTTCCAATCGTTGCCGGAGACTTGATGCTGCCTGTAAGGGTTGAATTGTTTTGAATGGTTGTGGTCAGGGAATCAGTGACTGTGGTAAGCTTGGTTACATTTACAGTATCCTTTTTAATGATAGAGGTTTCTGGTTTGTTGGTATGACGCAGAACTCCCCATGTCATTAAACCCGCCACACCCAAAACAATTATGCCGATACTCCAGAACTGGATGCCACCACCTGTAATCCCGCCTCCTCCCGATGAAGGGGGCTTTTTTGATGGCACAGAATTAGGTGGAGATACCGGCATCTCCGCATCGAGCAATGAAGCCATATTATTCCACGCCTCATCGGCAGGAATTTCCGGCTCCGGGATGCGCTTATGCGGGTCAGGGGTTATATGTAAATTTTCATCATTCATTTTCCGTGATTCTATTGATTGAAAATAGAGCTTTCAGCCGGTTACGGCTTTCACTCAAATGCCACTTTATGGTTCCTTCACTTATGCCTAATTGTTCAGAAATTTCCTTTATCGCAAATCCTTCAAAATAGTGGAGCGTACATACTGCCCTGGTTGCAGGGGGAAGTTTATCAAGGTAATTGTAAATATTATTCCATTCAAGTTCTTTAAAAGGGTTGTGGTATAACGATTTCTCTATCTGGTCAGTTAGTTCAGTGGTCGGTTGAAGGATTTTCATACTATTAAGGTGAGTGATGGCAGCATTCCGGACTATTGTATAGGCCCAATTGAAGAGCTCACCTTTAACAGGGTCGTACTTCCCTATGTTTTTAAACACATTCAGCATTCCGTTGTTCAATGAAGTGAGTGCATCATGGTTGTCAGGAAAGAATTTCTTACATAAAGCAAATAAGCCGGGATAAAACTGTCGATACAATTTTTCCTGGCTTGACCGGTCGTTTCTTTTACAACCCTCGATTATTTCACCTAAATCTTTCACAAGAAAAGCTACCCACCCTTTTTGGGATGGGTAGCTAAGTTAACAAGATTAATTAATCACCAGTGGGGTCAGTGTAACTCCTGCGGTATAAGGCCATGTAAAAGTGTAGGTTCCTCCGTTTTTCACAAATGAACCTGCATAGGTTTTCCCGTCAAGAATTACCTCAAAGCCATGGCTGCCTTCACCAATAGGATACCAGGCAGTTCCACCTGAGGCATAATCTTCACCTGAAGTGCAGAATTCAATGGATGGTATCATTACTGATTTGAAGACAACTTGCAGGTTTTGTCCGGAAAAATTGTTATCAAACAACAAGGTGTGGTTCAAACACTGGTACTTCTTTTCTGTTATATAGCGGAAATCCAGCCCGCTAATTCCCATACTGTCCATTCTTGACACCGTAATGAATATCTGGTCGCCTGTCAATGGTTCGTATGTTGGTGTGCCTCCACCACCCGGGTTGTAAATACTGTCCTGAACGCTTACATTGGTGCTTCCTTTGAAATTGGAATAGTTTGCGTTCACAGAATAAACACCGGCATTAATGAATTGGATTGTGGCTGCATTGCCTGCCGGATTGATTTGTACATTGTCGGAAGGAATTACTGTCCATATTACAGTGCTTCCCTCAGGTGCCTGTGAAAATTTAAAACTGACAGGTTCCCCTTTTTTGATTTTTGAGGTCTTAGACGCATTCAAACCTGATTGGGTTGTTTCGTTTTTCGGGTTCGGGTCGTTTCTGTCTTTTTTACAGGAAGTGAATCCCAGCATCAAGGCAGCAATAGCTACGATAAGCATTCTCGTTTTCATGTCAGTGAGTTTTAATTGTTAATAATAAGTTGAATTTCTGGATATCGATAAACCATTTGTATATACTCTTGTCATAGGCAGATAGGTTGGGTCAGATTATTTTTTTCTGCTACCATCAGAAGATTGATATAACCATTATTGCAATGATAGAGGCAGGAATTAGTAAAAAAAATCCAAGTTCGATTGATTCTGTTAAAGCTTTCATCACACCCTCCTTTTTTTTAATTTGTTCTACAAATAAGTTTCTACACACATATACTACCTGAGACGGTTGAAAGGTTGGGGGTCCAAGCAAATTCTTTACAACAATTATTTATTTACTGAAAGTTTAGCAGTCTTGGAACTTATGATAGAAGGAAGCATCTCAGATACTTAGTTCCAAAAGAATTATGATGAAGGGAACCAATATCTAACCTTTCCCTTTGTAAAGAATCTGGAATGTAAATTATTTGAAATGTCAGTAAATACTGCGGGACTGGGAGTTCAAGGCGAGGAAACAGTAAGTTAAGAAAACACGAAAGGCTGGTTTTCGCCAGCCTTTCATTCAGAAATTCTCACCCTTAAATTTTACCTTAACAAAGCGACAGTTAAATAATTAACTGATTGTCAGCGTACTAATTTGCCTTGCGCGTACACTACTCTGATGAAATATCTAACCGTCAATTCATCGTAGATTTTGCGAAAGTGTGTGATTTTATTGAGGGAATGTGCAATTCACTCCACTCAAATCTGACAGTTTAGATTATTCCTGCTTCCCGAAGTTATATGAACATACTACTCAGGCCACGAATGTTTTAATATTAGTGTTCCTTTCAACAATAATATTGTTAATGATAAAGTAAAAGAATAAAAACAAATCTCCTTGGTTTTGATTTTCTAATTATTTATTTTTACCTAACGATTTACTAATTTATTGAACCTGCATGTTTTAATACTGATGCTATGAATCCCGGGAAGAAGAGCAAAGAAGAACCTGTCGATATGTTGAAATCAGAACTGGTTCAGGTGCAAGCCAGTTTTGAGGAATGTAAGGCTGCATTGAAAACAACTCTGTTTGACTTAGGGGAACGGCGAAAGGAATTGCATTGCCAGAACATGATGTCGGTTATTTTTTCTGACCTCTCCCTCGAACTCGATGAAATTTGTGTCAAAGTCGTGGAACTGATCCCTCCGGCATGGCACTTCCCTGAAACGACGGGAGCAATGATCACATTGGAAGACAGGGTCTTTAAAACTCCCGGCTATGATTCGAAAAGTCCGCAGCTTAAACGCGATATTGTGGCAGATGGGATAATAACAGGTAAGGTAATGATCAGTGTAAAACCTGGAAAAGATAAAGCCTCAACAGATCCCTTCCTTCCCGAAGAAAGCGAGCTGATTCAGTCAATTGCACTAAGGCTGGGAAATGTCATTGCCATGAAGACGCGGGAAATGGCAAGGCGCAAAGGTGAAGCACTTTATCACTCGATACTATCAGCCTCCCCCGATGTCATTACCATTACTGATCTGAACGGTGTGATCCAGTTTTCATCGGAACGGACTTTAAAAATGTATGGTGTAATCAATACGAATGAATTCCTCGGACATTATTTGTTTGAATATATTGATCCCTCGGATCATGAAAGGGCCGCTGATGAAATTGCAAAGATGATGGCAGGCCAGTTTACAGGCGCTGCTGATTATATTGCCGTGAGGAAGGACGGGAGTAAATTCGATATCGAAGTGAACGGCGAATTTATCAGGGATGAGAATGGACAGCCGGTTCAAATGATCTATGTAACACGTGATATTACCGACAGGAAAAATGCCGAACGCCTCCTCGCCCGCACCGAAGAGCGCTTCAAAGCCATGATCGAGAATCTTAATGACGTGGTTTATGAGATTTCTATCGATGGAACGGTTACCTATGTAAGCCCGTCGATAGAACGATTTGTGGGTTATAAACCCGAAGAGCTTGTTGGCAGGAACTTTTTCAGTTATATGCACGAGGATGACCGGGCGCTCATCAGGGAAAAACTGGAGGACATCGTCAATAAGGATCACGATTTTCTTGAGTACCGCTATTATGCCAAAAACGGCAAGACAAAGTGGGTCCGGTCCTCAACCACTCCGATTTATGAAGACGGCAAGTTGACTGGTGGCAGGGGTGTTCTCATTGATGTGACTGAGAGGAAACACACTGAAAATGCCCTCAGGGAGAGTGAAATGCTTTACAAGAGCCTCGTTAACACCCAAACCAATTATGTGTTAAGGACTGATCTCAATGGGAAGCACACGTACTGGAACCGGAAGTTTGAGGAAGAATTCGGATGGATCTATTCTGAACAAGGCCTTGCAAAAGCCGATTCGATGCGGTCTATCTGTGATTACCACCACCAAAGGACCGTGGATGCTGTGAATGAATGCCTGAAAAGTCCTGAACTGGTCGTAAAAGTAGAACTTGATAAACCGGCAAGAGGGGGAGGTATCCGCACTACTTTTTGGGAATTCATTTGCTTAACCGATCTAAACGGCAATCCCAGTGAGATACAGTGCAATGGAATCGACATTACCGATCTTAAAAAAGCTGAGCTGTTGGTCAGTCAAAGTGAACAAAAGTACAAGGCACTTTTCGAATATTCTCCCGACGGATACCTGATCTTTCAGGACGGAATCTTTGTTGAATGTAACAAGGCTTCTGAAAAGCTGGTTGGAGGCACCAGGGCCGATATTATCGGGAAACGGCCCGACGAAATTTCACCCGAATACCAGCCTAACGGCAAACGTTCTTTCGATTATGTGATCGAGGTGGTGAATAAAGCCTTTGCGACAAGCAAGAATGAATTTGAATGGACCCATAAGAGAGTTGATGGAACCGAGTTTCTGGCGCTTATCCACCTTGCCCCGGTCTACTATGAAGGCCGGGATGCCCTTCTCGTTTCATGGAAGGATATAACCTTGCTCAAAGAGGCTGACAACAAGATCAAAAAGAGCGAGGAGAAGTATCGAAGCCTGTTTGATTTTTCACCTGATGGACATCTGATCATAAAGGATGGTGTTTATGTTGAGTGCAACAAAGCAGCAGAAATCCTGGCTGGCGGGGATCGTTCCAGGATCGTAGGAGCTTCTCCGGGTATGCTATCGCCTGAATTTCAGCCGGGCGGCCGCCGGTCTGAAGAGCTGGCTGCGGTAAAGATCAGTGAAACCATGGAAAAGGGGAAGAATACCTTTGAATGGATGCATAAACGATTTGACGGGACCGAATTCATTGCAATGGTCAACCTGGCTCTCATTGACTATGAAGAAGACAAAGCCCTCCTGGTTACCTGGAAAGATATTACAGCCCTCAGGCAGACCGAACTGGCAATAAGAAAAAGCGAAGAAAAGTACCGCCTGATCTTTGAAACTATCCGGGATGTATATTATGAAGCCGACCTCAACGGAAATATACTGGAAATGAGTCCGTCGGTCAGGCCCCTTTCAAAGGGTCAATTCACCCGTGAGGAATTGATTGGTAAATCACTCTTTGATTTATACCTGAACGCCGATGACAGGCATAGGCTCCTGCAGAAACTCTCAGAAAAGGGAACCATCGATGATTATGAAGTAATGCTCAGGAACAAGGATGGCTCCAACATCCCTGTTTCCTTATCCTCGGGGTTCATATATGGACAGGATGGGAAGCCCTTGAAAATTGCAGGCAGTGTGCGTGATATTACCGAACGCAGGCTTGCCGATGCGGAGATGCGTAAATTCAGGACAATCGCCGACAATGCCAATTACGGGATGGCTATTGCAGCACTTGATGGTACGATACTCTATACAAATGATTATTTTGCAAGGATGCACGGATGGGAAGCCAGTGAAGTCATAGGGAAAAACCTTTCCATGTTTCACAATGAACAGCAGATGGTCCGGGTAGCTGAGACCATCGGGCTTCTCCAGAAGGATGGGAAATTCCAGGCTCAAGAAATCTGGCGGACCCGGAAAGATGGTTCTTCATTCCCATCACTGATGAATGCTATTGTGGTTTACAGCAACGGAGTTCCCCAATATATGTCGGCCACGGCACTCGATATTACAGAGCTCAAGGAAAAAGAAAAGGAGATCAGGAAACTCAGCTTAGCAATTGAGCAGAGCCCGGTATCCATTGTCATTACCGATCTGGAGGCCAATATCGACTATGCAAGCCCTGCATTTCATACTATTACCGGCTACACCTTCGAGGAAGTAAAGGGGAAAAATGTCAACCTATTGAAATCGGGAAAAACTCCTGATTCGGTCTACAGGGATCTTTGGGAGACCATCACTGCAGGAAAACCCTGGCAGGGTGAATGGATTAACCGGAAGAAGGATGGAAGTTTATACTGGGAGAGCATCAGCATTACTCCCGTCCTGGATGAAAACAATAAGGTTTCATGCTACCTGGCAGTTAAACAGGACATCAGTGAAAGAAAGAGAGCTGAGCAGGAAATCAGGGACCTGAATGCGAACCTCGAACAGAAAATCGCCAATAGGACTGCTGAACTGGCTCTCGCAAACAATGATTTGACCTGGGAAATAGAAGAGAGAAAACAAATTGAAGAAGAATTAAAGGTAAGAACCCAGGAACTTGAACAGTTCTTCAGTGTGGCGCTCGACCTGCTTTGTATCGCCGATACTTCAGGGAATTTCATCAAGGTAAATAAGGCATGGGAAGCCATCCTGGGATATTCAGCTTCAGATCTTGAAAAAAGGCAATTTCTGGAATTTGTCCATCCCGATGACCTTCAGCCTACCCTCAATGCCATGTCGAAACTGGATGCACAGAACCCAATCTTCAATTTCACGAACCGTTACAGGTCCAGCGATGGAGCCTACCGTTTCATTGAATGGCATAGTGTTCCTGTAGAGCACAGGATTTATGCAGCCGCCAGAGATGTAACCGAGCGCATGAATAAAGAAGAAGAACTTAAAATAGCAAGGAAAGAAGCTGACGGAGCGAACCAGGCAAAAAGTGAATTCCTTTCCAGGATGAGCCATGAGCTGAGGACGCCGATGAATTCGATCCTTGGTTTTGCCCAGTTATTGGAGAGGGGTGAGCTTAATCCGGGGCAGAAAAAAGGAGTCTCGCATATTCTCAGGAGCGGCAAGCATTTACTTGAGTTGATTAATGAAGTGCTTGATATCTCCCGCATCGAAGCAGGCCACATTTCGTTTTCACCGGAGCCTGTGCAGATTCATGGAGTGATCATCGAAATGATAGATATCGTTCAGCCACTGGCACATGCTAGACAAATCAAACTTGAGGTCATTCCGTCCGACACTATGCAGCTTTCGGTAAAATCTGACAGGCAGAGGCTAAAACAGATCCTGTTGAACCTGATCAACAATGCCATCAAATATAATGTGGAGGGAGGTTCAATCCGGATAAATGCTGAACTTCTTTCAATGAATTCCAATGGTTGGGTCCCGGTAAGGATTTCAGTGAAGGACACGGGGAGGGGGATCAATGCGGAGGACCTGTGCAAGCTATTCGTACCGTTTGAAAGGATAGGAGCGGAAAACACCGAGACGGAAGGAACCGGGCTCGGACTGGCAGTGGTAAAAAAACTGCTTGACCTCATGGGAGGGTTGATTGGCGTGGAAAGCACTCCGGGCGTCGGATCAACTTTCTGGATTGAGCTGCCATTGACCGAAAGCCAGCTGGAGCCATTAAAGAATAGTTCGTTGATCCATGATGCAGGAAAGATGGAGGACAGTTGGGCAGGCACAATTCTTTATGTTGAAGACAACAAGCCTAACATCGACCTGGTGAATGAAATCATTGACTCTACCAGGCCTGGCATCAAGTTCATTACTACGATGTATGGAAAGCAGGCCCATGGACTTGCCCTGGAGAATAACCCGGACCTGATCCTTTTAGACCTCAACCTTCCCGATATTCATGGTGCTGAGGTGCTTAGGATTCTGAAAGCCGATGAGAATACACGAAGGATCCCTGTTGTTATAATCACAGCAGACGCAGTCCCTACGCACATCAAGCCATTATTGAAGGCAGGGGCAATTGATTGCTTAATAAAACCTCTGGAAATAGACAATTTTCTTAACATACTTGACAAGATCTTTAGCAAAATATAATAACTGCATAGAATGGAAACAAACCTGAAACAGTCGCATATCCTTATCGTTGATGACCAGATCGCAAATGTTGAAATGCTTGAGGGTTTTCTTGAAATGGAGGGGTATACCAATGTGAGTTCCACGACCGATTCGCGAAAAGTAATCCCGCTCCTGAAGAGTTTTAAACCTGACCTGATCCTGCTGGACCTGATGATGCCCTTGCTTTCAGGATACGAGGTTATGGAGCAACTTAGAGTTAAGGTAGCAAAAGATGATTTCCTGCCAGTCCTGGTTCTCACTGCAGATATCACACAGGAAGCGAAGCAGAAGGCCCTAACTCTTGGTGCCACAGACTTTCTCACCAAGCCTTTCGACCTCACTGAGGTCGGCCTCAGGATCAACAACCTTCTGTTTGCGAGGTCACTCATGCATCAGCTTAAGGATCAAAACCTGATCCTGGATGAAAAAGTGAAACAGAGAACAGCCCAGCTGGAACAAACCAACATGGATCTGACAGTTGCCAGGGACAAGGCACAGGCCAGTGACCGGCTAAAGACGGCATTTATGCAGAATATATCACATGAGGTGAGAACTCCCCTGAATGGCATCCTGGGCTTCAGTAAACTGATGGCAGAACCGGATATTAGTTCCAGTGAGAAACAAACCTTCGTGAATTTCCTGGAGATCTCCACGAATCGGCTGATCCAAACAATTACTGATTATATGGATATTTCGCTGATTGCCTCCGGTTCTTTGGAAGTTGCCAGGAAACCGATTGCTATCAATGATATCATGAGGGAAGTGAAGATGACCTGCAGCAAAGACTGTGAAAGCAAATCGCTGGCCCTTGATTTCGCGATTCACGATGCTTTTGATAAAATTGATTTTAAGACAGACCCGGAACTTTTACGCAAAATAATCTCGCATCTCATCAGCAATGCTGTAAAATTCACATCTTCCGGTTCGGTAACTGTCAATTATTCTTTTTCCAGGGACAGTTTTAAATTTATTGTCAAGGATACCGGCCAAGGTATCTCAGAAGAGGCGAGGGAAAGAATATTTAATCCCTTTACCCAGGAAGATATTGCAACCACAAGAGGACATGAAGGAAGTGGACTTGGACTGTCTATTGTCAGGGGCTGCATAAGGCTTCTTGAGGGTGAGATCCAGCTTGAATCTCAGAAAAATATTGGTTCGGTCTTTACGGTTATTCTACCTTTTGGAGACTCGCAGAAACCCGTTGAAACAACCCCGAAGACACCTTCACAAAACATCTCTAATGCTCCAGTCATACTGGTTGCTGAAGATGATGATGCGAATCGTCTTTACTTAGAATTTATACTGAGAAAGATCGTGCCAACAGTTCTTCAGGCAAGCAACGGCAAGGAAGCAGTTGAAATTTGCAGGGCTCATCCCGAAATCACTCTGGTCCTGATGGATATCAAAATGCCTATCATGAATGGGTTGGAAGCAACAAAGGAAATCAAGACATTCAGAAAAGAACTGCCTGTGATCGCCATTACTGCCTATGCTATGAGTGGCGACGAACAAAAATTTCTCACCGAAGGTTGCGATGATTTTTTACCGAAACCGGTATCTGCCGATTCTCTTGAGAATAAACTGAAGAAATATGGGATTACATAACAATTAATTTTTTCGCTAATACAGATACCTTCGTTCCAGTGGGCATAAAAAAAGATTCCCCCATAAAAACATAGAGGAATCAGATGCAGTACACTGCTCTGGCGAAATATCTAACCGCCGGTTCATCGTAGATTTTGCGAAAGTGGTTGATTTTATTGAGGAAATGGAAGATTTACCCGCCAATTCCATTCCAAGCAAGTCTCGTTTCCCCGTCAAAGGCCGTTGATGCGATGACTGGTAAAAAGTGATTTGGTGGCCAGAGTTCTCAGCGGCGGGCCTGCCGGAGAAATTATATCATTTTCTGACCTGGTATGGGAAAGCGGTAAGCCTGTTTACTTGCTTATCCCTGTTAGCCTGATTTCATATACTCTGGGCCATAGCTTGCCGGTTATTTTAATGTTCCCAGAAACAGAATCATAAGCAATCCCGTTCATTTCCAAGGATCCCGGATATTCATTTTCGGCTTTCTCTGCAAGGGTTGTCAGATCCAGGATGCCATTTATTTTTCCGGTGGAAGGGTCAATTTTTACTATGGTGTTTGTAAGCCAGACATTCGCATAAATATATCCTCCGATAAACTCGAGTTCATTCAGGTATTTTTTAGCAGTTCCGTTCCAGGTTACGCTAATGACACCTTTGACAAGGTATGTTTCCGGGTCAAGAAAGGTAAGCTTATCCGTTCCGTCACTCATAATCAGGGATTTTCCATCAGTCGTCAGACCCCATCCCTGCCTGCTTTGAAAACTGAATTCATCCTCCTTCAAAAATGTCAGTGCATCATAAACAAAACCTATCTGATTAGTATAGGTAAGCTGATAAAATTTTCCTTTCAGATAACAAATCCCTTCCCCGCAATAAGTATTCCTGTCCAGTTCAACTTTGATATCGATTTTCCCTGTCAGGCTGTCCACCGGTCCAAATACTGAACGTAAATAAGATGATTGCCCGAAGGAGCCTGTACTTTCGAAAAGTATCCTGTCATGGATCAGCAGTCCTTCCGTAAAGGAAGCCGTGTCATGAGGGAAGGATCTCAAAAAAGTATAGCCTATGACCGGAATGGTTTCAGGTTCAGCCTGATCTTCGTGGTTGTTTTTACAAGCTGTAAAAGAGCCCAGGATGATCAGAGTAATCAAAATGCGCATGCATCTCATTATCAATTTTTTGCTGAATTACGGAAGAGTCGGATAAAAATGATTGACCCAGAGAGCCGGCAACGTTTCTCTCACAGGCTTAAAAAAACAAAGTTACGCTTTATAGGGAGGAAATACATTGCCGGACCCCGGATCGACAGTTATATGTATCGGATTTTAAAATCTGATACATATAAGGTCCACCAACAATATTGCTTTTGTTAACCTTTGTCATCAGTATACTTTAATTTGTCAATATAGGGGATGAAACATCCTTATACTGATTCTGAGCGTAGATCAAACTTATTTTTAACCACAACCTTAGCAAAAATCCAATGCGTATGAAAATCAGAAACCGGATTTACCTGTTGTTGGTTCTTTTGGCCTGCCTGATGGCTTACACAAGCTGTAAAAGCAAATCCAGCGACGAACCAACACCTTCAACACCTCCTGAAACACCACTTTTCACTGAAGGTCAGATTGTTAACAGCGATTTTTATGTGGATGATAATTTGCGGGAACAGATGATCGATACCGTGATCAACCTAGGCAACAAACAAATCCCTGCGCTGTTCTATGCTAACCAGAAACACACATTAGACGGAGTCAATGTGGCCAAAGGCAATTCTTACCTAAATGTATTCCGCTCCCTGACCCGTAAAGAACTGTATGATTTCATAGTCATATGGGGTCATGTCAACGGACTGACGGTCAATCCGTTCGACACGGCAACTGCCGCGATTGAAAAAAGGCAGCAAGCCTTCATAATGCTGCAATCCTTCCTCATGCAGAATGATGTGGACCTGCCAATGCTGGTAGCCATGTCACATAATGCCAATGAGCTTAAGTGTGTGAAGCAATTTTATGAAGCTGCACGTGAACTCTCACTCTACGGGGTTAAACTGGACGGGGCAAATACTCCGGGGCATATTTTAAGGTCCCTTGAAGAGTCTGGTCACCAGGCATCGGATCTTACCAGCGCAATCAAGTCAGCGGGTATGAATGAAAGAAGTTTCTTGCTGATGGCACAACAGAAAGGAATTAATCTGTCGGCTACATTGCAACAGGCCAAGTCACCTCAGCAAGTTATAACCGTCATTGCACTGGTGTTTACTGGAATAAAATGGTTCAGTACACTTACCGTAGCTTTCATCACACACGGCGCCCCTAATCCCAACCTTAATGACCTGTACGTAAGCTACCTTAACAATGCTGATTCGAATGTGATGAATTATATTGCCAGAAAGGATACTGTTTCACCAACTTATAAAGTTGCCTATTGCACCCTGGCGACTGCCGAGTTCTATATTGAGACCTATTATGACGCCTATCATAAGACGAAGGCCGGACAGTACATCAACAGGTCGGGAATGATCGTAAAATCGGTTAAATGCTCATGGGGAATGCATGTTGACGGTGATGTGGATTATCCTGTTGGCCAGTATACAAGTACGGAGACAAACCCGATTGCCTTTGCCGATGCCACAGTGACCGTTAATTACGGAGATTGCTGTTGCAACAAAAGAAAAGCGACCCTGAAATTTAATCTTAGCGGAGACAAGGGATATACGCAATCATCCTGGAACTCTGGTAAATAATCAGCATCATTAACCATAATACAATCTCAGTATGAAAACATTATATCTGTCAATTCTTGTAATTATCATATCTCCGGTTCTTTTCTTGTCATGCAAGAAAAGCAGCGACGAAAATACAACCACACCTGTGACCTATCCATGGCAATCCACTCAATACACAGCAGGACAGGTACTTACCTACTCACTTGTGGGTGGAGATGACACCCTGGTCAAAATGAAGGATATAGCCATGGATTACGGTATTGCCGGTTTCCCCGTGATCGTTCTCGTCCATAAAGAAACCCTGATCAAGAAAACCGGATGGGGCAGCGTTTTCTTCCCGTTGAAGAAAGAAAGACTGGATTCAGCGCTTGTGATCTGGGCAAAGGAGTTCAACATGAATTATGTAACGCCACTTGATAAGGCATTGGCGGCCAGGAAATTTGTCGATTATATGGTGAAGAACAAACTTGATGCGGGACTTTTTGTCGATCTTGTTCTTGGCAATGCGGGCATGAAAATGACTCCTATTTTGGAAATTGTGTCGCTGGCCAACAGGAACCATAAAGCACCCAATTATTGTTTGTACCGGATCATAGAGGAAAATATTTCGCCGGAGAAACTTCTGAATGAAATGAAGTCGCCACAGCAGGGTTTTGCCCTCATATCAATTTGCATGCATGTGATCATGACAGCAGAAACCTGGGTAAAATTTGTCAATGAAAACAAACCGGTATCCAACGCTCCAAACAATTATGCCAGTTTCCTTTGTTCGGCGGATACTACAATTGCCTATTATAACAGCGGATCATCATTCAAGTCCAGGGATTACGTTTTATCCTATGACGCCGGGTTATGGGAGGCAAAATGCACATATCATCTGGAAGGAGTTTATAATGCAGTAAACGGTGCATGTTACGGAAAATATATTCCTAAATGCAACACCCTCAGCACCTATGTGCACGTCAAAGGGACGGGATTCATCGTGGACGGATCTGTGGGTTACTCCCCTGCAATCAATGTCGGCAGCTTTGATTCTCCCGTCGCTGAAATGAACGGGAAAGTATCGGTGACTTACGGGGACTGCTGCTGCTTTAGGAAGTTCTCCACCCTGAATTTCAAGATGAACGCTGAAACAGGGTACCATGAAACCAGCTTTGATCCGGGGAAATAGCCCTGTTCTTTGCGGTAGATAAGTAAGTCTGGGAAAAATCCGGCCGCTTCAGGATTGTTCGGTCAACCCCTTCGCGTACTCACTCGGGGAGATGCCTTCGGCCAGCTTGAAAGCGATAAAAAACGTATTGCGGGAAGAAAAGCCTGACAGTTGTCCGATCGCTTCCAGGGTCAACACCTTGTTCTTTCCATCACGGATCATTTTTTTTGCATATTCAACGCGCCATTTATTCCTGTAATCATGAAAAGATTGTCCAATAAACTCCCTGAAGAAATAGGCCAGGTGATGTACGGGAATCTTCGTATGGGCGCAGAGCATGGTCAGGTTAAAGTCTTTCTGAAGATAGGGTTGCATTTCACTCATGCATGATTCAATGATTTTCCCGATCTGCATTAAATATGCTTCTTCGAAAATGGCTGATCTCACCTTCTGAATTTCAGGTGCATTGTCAGCTTTCGGCGCGGGTTCGTGATGCCATTCAGGCTGAGTGGCAGGGATCACGGGAAGGCCGTACAGGATGGATGGGAAAAAAAGAGGAGAGATCATTAATCCAACGAGTCCAATTGCAAGAGAAATCCGCAGAAAATTAAGTGAATAGAATAACCCCGAATCTTTTGTAACCAGGGCCTCAATCAGAAGAAAAGATTGGCTCAAAGCCAATATCAGGATGAAACCAAGTAATAGAATCAGCCATTTTAACATAACCTGCTGACTTGATATGATATATTTTTTTTTACCGGTCTTCAGGTAACTACCAAGCATCCAAATTGACACAAAGAGGTAAATCAAGGCATGAAGTGACTGACCAAGAAATACAACCGGTGCAGGAATAATATTATCCAGAACCGACGGCTTGTTCATCAGGATGTTGTTAATATCCATAACCAGGTCTGATGAGATTTTAAGTTTTTCAGCGCTTGGGGAAAAAATGTAAGGCAGGGTGAAGAGAAAGAAAATCGCAGCGGGCAGTAAATGCCAGGCATCTTTTTTCCTGAGACGCGGGTTGTCGGTCAACGTACTCCTTATGTACCAGAATAATAATGGCCCATGGAGAAAGATGGAAAAATTGTTAAAAATCAGCGTGAAGCTGATCAGAAATTCGGATCTTGAATAAAAGAGGATATAAATATTAAGGCTGTACAGGCTTGTAAGGAAAAAAAAACCGGCCAGGTAAACCGATGATCTGTATAGCCTTGCAGTGAAGGAAAAGAGGATGACGGATAACAGTATGCCGAGAATGGATATGTACAATAACATCTAAGGCGACCCTTTTTTTTGCTGCAAAGGTAAAAATATGCCTTTATAATCGCCGATACCCATGTATTCTACAGTTGGGAGATTTTATAATATTATCAACAGGCAGTTTTTACATATTTTTCTTATTTATAACAAAAAAAGGAGGCCATAACCTGCTTCCTTTCTCCTATTTCGTTCGTAAATCCTTTCGTTGGCCCATGAACCGAACGATTACTTAACTGATTTACAAGCTTATAATATGTACAACTTGTACCCGGAGCCGTTGTTTTTTTCCTTATATGTATTAATATAGATTTGTGTTATATGTATTGATTACCTGATTCTTATCCCCTATTCAATTCATTCAAGTTTTGTCCTTGTAAGGGACATTATTACATTTTTTATTACATCATTTTTTTAAACCTTTGCGGTTTCTTGCTCTATATGAGATGATTACGTATCGTCAAAGATGATAAAAATAAATGAATGTAACATGTCAGATTATGGAAAGAAAACAAAGAAAGTTAGATTTTTCTTAAAAAACAAAAAAGGTGGCTTATCCCTGAATTTAATGTATTTCAGGTTATGGTTATGCTTTTGAAATTCCGTTTGCTTAGAAATTCGGGATTGATAAAGATAACGGGGATTTGCGCCTCATTGAACATCAATTTTTCATTCCAGGTAGTAAGACTGAAACTTTCAGCGCTGATATCCGGGTAGTTTATTATCATGATCATGTCGGCATGCCGTGCGAGGGAGTAAGATATCACTTCCCTGGCAAAATCCGGGGATTTATTAGGCGTAATCACTATATCTGGCATATGCTCTTCATCAAAAACACTTCTGACATTCCTGATGATCACCGCCAGAAGGTCTTTCATACTGGCATTGCTGGCCGGCTGGGAAAATATGTGGAATTTGGCGTCGAACATCCTGGCCATCAAAAAAGCCCAATGAATTGCATCGGATGAAGCAGCCGGATCATGGACCGGAAGGACAATATTCCGGTAGATTTCCCGGTATGCAATTTTCTGGACGACGATGACGGGAATGGTGAACTGCAACAATATCCGCCGGGCATAACTGCCAAACACATGTTGTAACCCTTTCTTGCCGTGCGTTCCCAAGATCATGACGTCAGCCCTGATTTGTTCCGCCACATCATGGATTGTACTTAAAATGCTGCCTTTCACCGCCATAGTAGTAATGCATACCCCGTACTTTTTCTCGTAGTATTTCTTGTATTCATTTAATTTCCAATCGACATATTCTTCACGGACATGCAATTGCTTCAACATGGTTCTGGTTTCCTTTGTGATGATGTAAAGGATGTAAATTTTAAAACCAGTCCTCCTGGCTAATTTAACAGCATGGAAAATAGCATTTCTGCACACATCCGAAAAGTCGGTTGGCACCAGCACAATCTGATTGAACACCGGATCAATATTAATTTCCGCCATAAAAAAGAAAGACTGAATAATTTTCTATTTAAGCTTGCTTTTAAAGGATTCCAGTGCATTGCGGAATAAAATGCCAAGGACGGTGGTCATCAGGCCGCCAGGCACTGGTAAGATAGAACCCGCAATCCCTTTGACGGATTCGACATTCACCCCTCCGCGGATCATCGGTACAAGTTTTGAAGGATCTGATTTGGACGGTACTTCCCTGACAAGGTTTGAATAAATGTCGATGATGCAAACACCGGGTTTAAGCCATTCTGGATTGAAATATTCCGGGTACTTGGTAACCACAACGAGGAAATCTGCTCTTTTGCAGTAATCAGCCAGTTTTCCTGACTCCTTGCTGATAAAGGACAGTGGACAATCTTTGGGCACGGCTTTAGAGGCTGCTGCCCTGACAACCATATAGGTGAGAGGGTTGGTTAAGAATTCATCATCCAGGACGAATACCCATTCGTGGTCCTTGGCCGGGAAGACATTCTCTTCATGGAAAATAACGGACAGGGCTTCGGGAAGACACATAGGGTAATGGTTGAAGCCTGTGTCGGGCATCAGGGTGCCGGCGAGATTCAAAGGGTGGAATCCTTCTACTTCTTTGATTTGCTTGATCTTCCCGGCCATGAGTAAAGGATTCAGTTGGGGCGGAAGGGGCTGCAGCAATAAGATGGCATCTACTTCTTCGTCCTGGTTTAACTCTTCTATCAGGTCACCCAGGGTCTCTTCAGTCACCTCCTCCGGGAGGAGGGTCGGGAAAGCTTTGAAGCCAAGCTGCTGGGCGGTCCCGACATGCAGGGGCATATTATACTTGCCGAGCGGCACACCGGAAAATCCGATGAATGCAATACCTGGAGTCTTGTTGTATTGCTGCTGTAACGCGGCCAATTCCGTTTTCACTTCAAAGAAAAGCCTGTCCCGTGAAGCTTCTCCTTTTAAAATCTTTGTTTCCATGTTTAAAATTTCTTAGATTTACAATTAAAAATAACCTGGCCGGAATTTTATTGGCACAGAACCAGGGAATATCCACAGTAAATATAAGGAATCAAAAAATTTATTTAACATTCATAGGATAAAAAAGAAATGGTAAAGTGTTATTCAGACCTGCATTGTCATTCGACTCTATTCAGCTATAATCATTCGCTTGAAACAGCCTGGGATGAAGAGCATGAGCTTTTTTTCCATTCCCAGGGGGATTTTGCCAAGCTGGGAAGGGGCAAGGTGCGCCTGGTAATGGTATCTCTTTACCCGATCGAGCAGGGATTTATCACTGTAAAACCACTAAACCTGGGGCCGGGTCATTTATCGAGCCTGCTCGCGGGGGTTGTTTTCAGTATGCCGGTGAAAAGGGCTGAGGCTATCCAGAACTATGAACACGATTATTTCGAAGACCTGATCCGGGAGGTGGAGTTTATGGCCTCCGGCATGGACCCGGTTGTCTACTGGAATCGCACAGGGCCAGGCAAGGACGAAGTTTACCGGTACCGGATCGTGGAAGATTTTGATGACCTGAGCCGCTTGCTGGAGCTCAATGAGTTCCTGGATCCATGCACGCCCCGGGAGGATACTATTGCCGTTGTTCTTTGTATTGAAGGCGCACATTCACTAGGTATTGGCCAGAGGAATACTTTATACAAGGAAGAGCTCTCGTTGCAGGAAAAACTGGCGGTAAACATCAACAGGCTTAAGCAGCTGGGACCGCCAGGCAGGGAAGGCAGATGGAGTCCCTTCTACATTACGCTTAGCCATCATTTCTGGAACCAGCTTGGCGGGCATAGCATCAGCTTGCCAAACATTGTCCATAAAGTGCTTAATCAGGAGCAAAGTCTTTATAAAGGAATTACTCCGCTCGGGGAATTTGTGATCGGGCAACTCCTCAATAACACCGGCGGGCAAAAAAGGATACTCGTCGATATCAATCATATGAGCCCCAAACTAAGGCATTGGTATTACAGGTACCTGGCACAGAGGGACGAACTGGTGCCTATCATTGCAAGCCATACGGGTGTCAACGGTAAAAAAAACCTGGCGGATTCCAGGATCAAAGGAAAACCAGGAACCTATCATGACCTTGCCGACGCGCTATATTTCAAAAGTGAACTATTTAATCCTTGGGACCTGTTGCTATCAGATGAAGAAGTCATGATCATTCATCATTCTGGAGGAATAATAGGGATCAACCTCGACCAAAGGATTATGATGGGAAAAGAAAGGCTCAGCCAGATAAAAAGCATGGCAAGCTCGAAGTCCCGGAAACAAAAACAGGAAATCTGGATCATGCCTTTCATTGAACAGGTTCTTTATATCGCCCGTTTAATCCTGCGTGAAACCGGTGATCCTGAAGTGATCTGGGACAACATAGCCGTCGGATCGGATTACAGCGGCATGATCTCACCCATCGAAGCCTTCAAGGATGCCACATGTTTTCCGGATTTCGATGAAGCACTGTTCAACGGGCTAAGATCACTGTCAGATAAAGAACCGGTATTATCAGGAAAGACGGATGCTGAGATCAGGGATATCACAAACCTGATTATGTGGAAGAACAATGTTAAATTTTTGAAAAAGCATTTTCATCCTTTACCGCCATCTGATTGCACCAGCCGGGCGGATCGGAGGCGATGACCAGCCACTGGCTCTCAACCACCACCGGGTCGACGGTAACCACCACTTTCCCGGTGGTAATTCCTCAGTGGGCTGATGATTTGGTGATAAGAAAACAAGTGATTACAGGTAGAATATTCCATTTTCAAGGAGGTAGAGCAACGAAAGTTTTTCTTGGGATTGCTTATCGGTAGTAACAGCTGCTGCTGTTACTTCGCTGCCAGTACCGGCAGTAGTAGGGATACAGATAAGCGGCTTGGCAGGATTGACAATTGCTTTACGCTTATGGATATATTCACGGATTGAACCTTCATTGGTTTTCAGCATGGACATTGTTTTAGCGCAATCCATCGGGCTGCCGCCGCCAAGAGCTACTGCTACTTCGGCGCCGAAAA
>CAZPWZ010000004.1:0-34025 GCA_964590675.1 uncultured Draconibacterium sp. | reverse complement strand
TACATTTTACCAGTCGAATAACGGGGGTGCCACCTTCAACCTTAAATCGGCCCAAATGTTTTCAAACACGGTAGGTACGCAGGTGAATGGCAGGAATTCCGTCGAGAACATGCGCACCAGGCCCTACCCCATGATTGCCGCCGATAACAGCTATGGACCCCACAGGGGAAGGTTATATTGTGTTTATGCTTCCAATGACCCCCCGGGAAGCGGAAATAAGCCGGATATCTGGAACCGGTACTCGGACGATGGAGGAACCACCTGGTCATCAGCCATCCTGGTCAATAATGATCCCAGCCCGCAAAGCCATCACCAGTGGCACCCGGGAATCTGGTGCGACAAGCAAACCGGCAGGCTCTATGCCATGTGGATGGATACGCGCGATTGCCCTACCAGCGACAGCGCCCTCATCTATGCGTCCTATTCCGATAATGGCGGTGTTACCTGGGCTGCAAACCAGGCCCTGTCGAATCAGAAAATGAAGATCAATTGCGCTACCTGCGGCGGCGGCGGAACACCCCGGTACCAGGGAGACTACAACGGAATCGTTTCCAATAAAAAGGGAGCGATGGCCGGCTGGACGGATTTCCGCCAGGGCAGTTTCATGAGCGTAACCTCCTATTTCCCCGATTTTGCCATGGCGCTCAATAACACGACAGGCACTCTTTATGCACCCAACGACAGCGTCGATTTCATCGTCAGCGTGCCGGCGGTCAAGCTTTACACCGATACGGTCATCCTTTCGGGCCAGGTATCACCGCCCCCGGCATCCGGAACCATCACCTTCACCTACCCGCAGGGTAACAAAATCACCACCTTCCCCGGTTCCAAAATTGTCAGGTTGAAACTGAGCGGCAATGTCCCGGCATCAAGCTACCAGGCGCTCTTCTTTGCGAAAGGACCCAACGGAACGCCAGCTCACCAGCGCAATGCCACCGTCAACGTAATGGTCCAGCTGAGCCTGGCCGCCTCTGTAACGGCAAACCCTGTATCCGTTTGCAACGGAAATTCCACGCAGTTACAGGCCTTTGCCAGTGGCGGAACCAGCCCTTACAGCTATACATGGACCTCCAATCCCGCGGGATTCACCTCCACCCTGGCTAACCCTACAGCGACCCCGACAGCAAATACATGGTACATCTGCACGGTTCATGACAACGTACCAAACGTGGTAAAGGACAGTGTATATGTTACTATTAACGCCACACCTGCAGTACCCGGTGTTGTCACGGGCAACATTGCCCCCTGCATGAACGACACCGCCGATTACAGCATTGCCCCGGTTCCGGGCGCAACATTCTATACCTGGACCATTCCATCAGGAGCCATTATCCTTTCGGGAACTAACACCACCGCCATATCGGTACTCTGGGGATTGAATTCCGGGAATGTGGCAGTAACCGCAGGTAACAGTTGCGGAAGCAGCCTGGCCAGCCAGCTTGCCGTAACCCTGTCGCCACTGGCTCCCACACCCGGCGCCATCACCGGTCCTTCAACCCTGTGCACGGGCACCTCTGCTGATTACAGCATTCCACCTTTAACAGGTGGTACCATCAACTGGACCGTGCCGCCCGATGCCACCATCACTGCAGGCCAGGGAACTCCTGCCATTGCAGTGCTTTGGGGCAACACCTCCGGCGAGGTTAGCGTGGCCTCAGAAAATAACTGCGGAACAAGCTTTCCCAGTGCCCTGTTCGTAAATGCCGAAACAATCCCAGGTGCCGCGCAGGCCCTTACCGGCCCCGTCACTGTATGCCAGGGCCAGGGCGGAGTACAGTTCAGCATCCCGGTCATAGCCAACGCAACCACCTATATGTGGACACTTCCCCCGGGCGCAGTTATTTCGCAGGGACAGGGGACCAACGCAGTGGAAGTCGATTTCGCCGGTTCAGCACTGTCGGGTGATATAACAGCTGCAGGAGTCAATGGCTGCGGCACCGGCACGTCAAGTCCGATGTTCGTGAATGTCCTTACCTGCACCGGGATAGGAGAGAACCAGCTCCTTTCCCAGGTCATGATATACCCGAACCCGGTCCGCGATCTCCTCACCATCTCCATCAGCGGGGCCGAGAAACAACTGCATCTGCAGGTAACCGATGTGAGCGGTCGCAACCTCTATGATGAGTCGCTGAGCAACCTTCCTGCCGTTTATACAAGGCAAATTGATGTCAGCCGTTTTGCAAAGGGCGTCTACCTGGTCAAGCTTACCTGTGATACCAGGGTCTTCATCGGAAAATTTGCAGTCGAATAATGTCGCAGAGGCGGGCTTAATTGCTCAGCGACAGTGCTGAAAACAGGAAAACAACTCCAGTGTACAAGCTGATAGCCAGACAATACCGGAAACCCTCGGGATTATTGGGTAGAATAATATCCAGGAAAATGACCCGCGGAAATATCCCGGTCTACGATAAAGTCATTCCATTACTGAATATCAGGAAGAATGACAGAATCCTTGAAATCGGTTACGGCCTCGGGGTCGCGGTGGACAAGATATGCTCAAATTATGATTGTTTTGTTGACGGGATCGATTTTTCAGCATTGATGCATAAAAAGGCCAGCAAAACGAATGAGAAGCACATCCAAAACGGTAAAGCAGCACTGATCCATGGAGATTTCCTCACGGCTGAGATGACACCAAATCAGTATGATATAATTTATTGCACCAATGTGGTTTATTTCTGGGTCAATTTGGTTGAGCCATTTTCAAAGATAATAACACTGCTCAAAGATGGCGGTTTACTGTGCATTTTTATGGCTCACCGTGATTTATTATATAAACTGAAGTTTACCAAGGATGGTGTCTTCTGCAAATATTCAATTGAAGAGGTTGTCGCTGCATTGCAATCCGCAGGCTTCCGGGATGTCAGTTATGAATATAAAAAAGCCTATATCATCCAATGCAGGAAGTAACCCTCCCGCTTTTAGTCACGTAGTTCACTTTTTTCACGCGGGTTAAAATTTTCACGTGAGTCACGATTTCAATACGCTAAAAAGGCAGGACATATCCCAGCGAAAAATTATAAAACGGGTAAGTGCCATAGGTTTCCGAAAATGTATCTGCATCCAGGTATACAGCACTGCCATTGGTAAATCTTTTCATGATGGTAAGTCCTATTTTACTGGTAATGCCGTTATCTGACCAGGTACGTTCTTCATCTTGGGTTGATTCCTGCTGAGTGCCAAACTCACAGATGACCGAAAAGGTAGGTTGCAGGAACCAGTTTTTACCAACATTGAAGTTTATGGAAGCAGCCAGTCCTACCTGGCCATCCATATAGTAATCATAGGTTGTCACGCTGCCGTCGGGTTCCCCGGCATACTTGTAATTCGTGAACGGACCGTAATCAAAACCGGCCAGTGCGCCGAAATTTACCTCAAGGGAAGGGATGATCTCTTTGCGTATGAGCCAGTAGGTCAATCTTCCTTCATAGTAAGAAGAAGTTGCATCATCGGTGAGCAGGTTATTTTTTTCCTGGTCCCAGAAATGATATTGATAACAGAATTCTATGTCGAGCCTACCAGCCACGGAACCGCCTATCCGCCCTCCAAATCCATAGAAGCCGTTGCTTTTTTCATAAGTACCTTTTATACCGATCCCGCTTTTTCCCTTTTCCAGAAGGGTGGATATCTGCGCGGAAACTGACATGCCGGCAAAAACCATGCATGCAATCAAGAGAATTTTTTTCATAGTTCACCTTTTGATTTAACAACGAAACTAAATTAACTGATTTTTCAAAATACCACACTACAAATTGCAAATTAATATTTGTTCATCCACCCGTTAGGCTCAGGCTGTATGAAGTTGCTTTATTTGCAGATTCCTTCGTCACCTTTTTCCTACCTTTGCCTGAAAATTTCCAACATGATCAAGCCCCAAGGCTGTTTTTTATGGTTATTGATAGGAGCCCTGTGGTTTTTGACTTCATGCCAAAAGAAAGAGGATCAGCCGCAGCAAAAAACAAGGGTGGCCATGCTCGCCCAGGGCATTACCTTCGATGATCTTGCATTCCTCCAGAGCTGCAAAACCGGGCTCGAAAAGGCAAAAACAGATTTCAGCATCACATGCGAATATAACATCGACACCACGACCAATCATTACCGGGAACGGCTGGAATACTATGCCGATCAAAACTTTGACCTGATCATCGCCGTTGGTTATATGTGGCACGATGCTGTTGCCGCGGCGACAACCAACTACCCCGGAACTAACTTCGTACTGGTGGATGCGCAATTAGCGGAATCCCGTGCCAATGCAGTGAGTATCTTATTCGATGTGGATGAAGTTGCCTATCCGCTGGGCTTTTTATCTGCCTGGTGGGCCAACAGCCGCGACAATCTGAATCCGGCCGTGGGATACGTTGGTGCATTTATGATCCCCCAGATCAGGCAATTTATACTGCCTTATCTGAATGGGGTGGAACGATTCAACCAGGAATATGGCAGATCGGTCGCCTTTCATGGGGTATATGCCGGATCATTTATCGATGAGGGGTTGGGCGGGCATCTTGCCGACAGCCTCATCACGCTGGGTGCCGATGTGATATTTGGTGTGGGCGGGCAAACCGGCAACGGTGCATTGCTCAACGCAAAAGAACACGGGAAGCAAGGCATCGGCGTTGATGTGGATCAGGTTATCTCCTTCCCGCAAGTATCAAGCATCCTGATCTCATCGGCCATGAAAAGACTGGATAATGCCATTTACGCCGTGGTCAAATCATTTGTCGGCGGCAGCTTCAGCGGCGGTGGCATTTACACCGGCAACCTGGATAATTCAGGCGTTCAGATGGCCCCATATCATGATTATGATTCACAGATACCCGACAGCGTGAAGCGATCGATCGAAAAAATCAAAGCCGGCATCATCAACGGCACCATCCCGACAGGCTGGTAGAAAATTGTGTCCCGTGTCCCGTGTCCCGTGTCCCGCTTTTCAATTAAACCACTTCGCGTAAATTGCATCATAGGTCCCCTCGCCCTTCAATACATCCAGCGCCTGCTGCCACTGGCTGACCACACTTGCCGGCGTGTTTTTGGAAAATGCAATGTAATAATCCGACGACATCAACGGGAATGACGGAACAACCTGGTTGAATTTAAATCCCGATTCCCTGACGATATCAGGAAAGGTGACGCTGGAACATACAAATGCCTGCACCTCTCCCGCCATGAGCTTTTTGGTCATCACGATCGGGTCGCCGTCCGACACCAGGTTGGTGAATCCAAGCGACCGCAAGTACTGGTCCGAGAACCACGAATCAACAGTGCCTACCGATGTGAGGTTTTTTGCGTCATCGATCGAGGAAATGGTGATCCCTGAACCGCTTTTCGTGTAGAAATAGGTCGTATTATCTCCCAGCGGACCCACCCATTGAAAAAGTGTATCTCTTGCAGGCGTGCGGTCCATCGTGAACAGGCAGAAGTTCGGATTGGTTTGTGCAAGGTCATACCCGATGCTCCACAAAGTAAGCCTGATATCGGCGTACTGGTTGTTTTTTTTCATGATCTCTCGTACCACCTCCGTACCGAAACCGGTTATGTTTCCATAGGAATCCCTGAAAGTCAGGGGAGGATAGTTTTCTGTATAAACCTGGAAACTTCCCGGGAAATCCGATGATTTCATGAATTTCCGGTAATTGGTTAACATAACGCCATTCTCCTTGAGCCGGTCTAACTGGGCCTGGAAATCGGCCACCACATCATCGGGAACCTTCTTATTGAAGGCAAAATAGACCAGGTCGGTGCGTATGGTCAGCCGCTCGGAAACCGAATAGATCGATTTTTCAAGCGTTTCGAGGGCAGCCTGTGCAGTAATCCTGTCCGAGGGAAAAAGATCAATCTCGCCCTTCAGCAGGCGGTCGAAGGCCTCATCATTGTCTTTGCAATACACGAAATTTGTGAATCCCTGGACGGCAAGGAACTGCGTGATGGCATAGTCCTGCAACACCCCTATTTTCGCGATATTTTTAGCTTCCTCCAGGGAATTGATTTTAACCGGGTTTTGTGCCGATGAGTAAAACACCCAGTCGAGGCTGGCGATAGGCCCGGCCCATTTGAACAGGTCCTTCCTTTCGGCATTCAGGATCGTGGAGAAAAGGACGGCATTGTCAGTCGAAAGTGTCTGCGCATAACCTTGTTCCCACGGAAGTACGTGCACATCAAAGGGTATGTTGAGCTGCCGGCACACCTCCTTCAGAAGCTCAGGAGCAAGACCCGTCAGGTTGCCGTTTTCGGAGTAATTCAGCGGTTTGTACTCTTCTGTGATGAACAGGAACTGGTAGCGATATGACGTTTCGGGAGTGTCTTTTTTGCACCTTGTAAACCCGGCAACAAGGACCATAAAGATCACCGGGATCAGAAATATATATATTCGTTTGATCATTTTGATGGTTATATAAGAATAGCGCGTAAATTTACTGATTAAGTCAATAGGCAACACTCAGTGAAAAAAATCCTGCTGCTAATCTTAGCGACCCTGTCCATCCAGGCAATGTCCCAGCCCGGCAAACCTCCGAAAAAGGTCATTCTCTTCGAAAACCATAAGGCATTTGTCATCTTCCGCATCGGCGAAGGACAGAAACTGAATGTTACCCTGAAATCAGGGGAAGAGGTGAAGGGCCAGATCCGGAGGATCAGTGGCGATACCATAGATATCGGAGGTACAACCCTTCGTGCCGCCGACATCGCGGAGATCCGGAAAACCGTTTCAGGAGGTCCCCCGTTCAAACCCTCAAAGAATAGTTTAGACGGCTGGTACAGCGTTGACACCAATATGTGGAAGATCGTTTGTCCCCCGCCGGAGGCCTACAAGAACGGATGGTCTTTCCGATACTACCTCAGCGGCCGCGAGAGGAAACTAAACAGGGAGAAAAACGCAGCCTACAATCCACTCATTTACAAAAATTTTCTGAAATTCAACCTGGTCAAACTTGCTCACCTGGAGATTGCTCTTTCATACGAGCGGGTCATCGCCCCGAAGGTGTCGTGGGAGACAGAGATCAGCGTCATTTTTGGGATACAGGGTGCAGATGCCCACTACCGTATTAACTATCCCCTGTACAATTACAACGGATTTACGTTGACCACCAACCCGAAATACTATTTCGGCAACTCGGGGTTCTACGTTGGAACGGTTTTCATGTACCGCTACCTGTGGTTCGACCAGGTACGCACCGGCTGGCCCGGCGGGAGTGACGCCGGGGATCTCCAGGACCAGGACCGCAACGATTTCGGAGGCAGTTTCCGGATCGGGATCATGCGTCGCTACGGCCAGGCGGTGGTCGACTGGTACGTGGGAGGAGGGATCAAGATAATCCAGCTTCACCAGCTGGTTTATGCCGATTACCTTTACCACGACAGCAACCAGATGCACTGGCGGCACGAAGACCACTCTCCCGATGTGTATGATCAGACCCTCATCGGACCGGTCATCAATGCCGGGATTAAAGTCGGATTCGGGTTCTGATGACCTGGGGATATTCCCCGGATCAATCTGGCACCGGCAGCATCCAGGGGACCCTTGTCCGGTCAGATGATTCAAAAGAAAAGATCCGGCGGTTGTTCAGAGTTGCCGACAAATGCCGGGCGGTGAACAATGAATCTGCATAATGGTAAATCGTTAATCACTGGTAATAATTTACTTGGCAATTCCATTGGATTTCCGGCACATTTATTTTATCTTTGGAATTCATACCTTCAATCTGCAAGATATTAAACTCAGCCAGATGAAATCCAGCCCTTTTTTTCTGTTCATCAACATCATTTTGACGATGAATTTAGCATTGAATGCCCAGGTTCAAACAGTAACCCTGCAACCCGGACCAGCCGATGGAATGGATGCCCTCATCCGGGATGATTTTCCTTCAACCTCGTATGGGAACGATGTCAATTTTACCTCAAATGCATGGACTGTCGGAGGGAATCCGTGCATCCTGAGAAGCCTTCTCCGGTTCGACCTCTCCACCATACCTGCCAGTGCAACTATACAAAATGCTACGTTATCAATGTATTGCAATATAAATTCCGGAATATATCAGCTTCAATCCGGTGATAATGCAAGTTACCTTTTAAGAATAACTGAAAACTGGGATGAAACTACTGTAACATGGATAACTCAACCAACTACATCATTCCAAAATGCTGTTTTGTTGCCGGCGTCAGCAAGTACAATGCAGGATTATCCGGAAATAGACGTGACCCTGGCCGTCCAGGAAATGGTGTCAAATCCATCAGGAAACCATGGATGGATGCTCAAGCTGGTCACTGAAGAACTATACAGATCCATGGTGTTTGCCTCAAGCGATCATCCCTTTTCATCGTGGCGGCCTAAACTGGTGGTGACTTATTCTGATTGTCTTAATCCCGTCGCACGTTTCAACTACCAAGCAACGGGTACAATGGTTAATTTTTCTGATTCCTCTTCTTCAGCAACATCCTGGTACTGGAGTTTTGGTGACGGATATTATTCCGATCTGCGGAATCCGGTTCATTCCTATGCTCAGCCCGGAAAGTATAAAACATGTCTCGTAGTCCAGGATTCCTGCGGCAGTGATGAATTCTGCGATACAGTTTATGCATGCGAATCACCAGTGACACGCTTTTCCTTTTCTATAACTGATCAAATGGTCAAATTCAGTGATCTCTCATTTCAGGCAACATCCTGGTACTGGAGTTTCGGTGACGGGTTCTATTCCGACCTTCAGAATCCATTGCATTTTTTCAATGATTACGGCATTTATTACGTCTGCCTTATATCGGGAAACAACTGCAGGCAGGAAACATTTTGTGATTCTGTTGAGGTAAAACACCCCAGTGGAATTGCCGATGAATCATTTGGCAATATGGGAATCTATCCCAATCCTGCAAATGATTTCATCTCAATCAATTTATCAAAAGAGCATGCAAATCATACTTTAACTTTTGAAATACTTGATCAGAATTGCAGGATCATGAAAACGGGCTTTGCTTTTTCACAATCAGGCCCCGGGAAAATTGATATTTCTGATCTCTCGAAGGGTTTTTATTATTTCAGATTAATTACAGACAAACGGGTGATGGTCCGGAAATTCCTTGTCTGCCGATGATCTGAGGCGGATCTCCAAACCAACCCGATCTGACATCATTGCCAGTTATTTAATAACAACAAAAAAGGAGGTTTTATGAAAAAATTACTTTTTGTAATGAGTATTGGGATCTTTCTGCTGATTACAAGGCAGTTGACAGCTCAGCCTTTCCTGCAATTGGATCCCAAGCCAATGTTTAAAGAAGATGCGAAAATAGGGGGTGCCGACTGGGCAGGTTTCTATCGCACCTACGACAAGGGGATTATGTTAATCATCCCCAATACCGGGAATAACATCCAGGGTATTAATGTAAGCCAGTATGGCGGTACGATCAGGTTTTTTAAAGGGGAACGGGTGGGAAATGGAATCAATTATACGTATGATGAATTTTGGCTTGGTGATGAAACAGACAAACCGTCAGAAACAAAAGGTACAGGTTTTATGGTAATGAAAGACGACGGGGATAAAGAAAGTGTTTACTGTAAGGACGGAGACGGAGGACCGGCTGTCGGCAACTTTACGGCAGGGAAAAAATTAGGATTGGAGTTATCTGATGGGGCTAAAACCCCGGAAATAATTTGGGAGGGGGCATGGAAAGGGGGAGATAAAAAACTGAAGGATGTCTTTAAAGTTGAAAAAGGCGGCGAACCTTATACCTATATCGGGTTTTACACACTCGAAGGATATAAATCTTCAGATGTTCAGCGCTATTTTTCAGGCGGAGGATGGACAACCTCCTTTAAAACAACAAAAATGCCCGACAGAACAGTGATGGTGCTTGCAATAGCATATGGCGAAAAACTGTATTTCATCTCCAATAACAGGACAGAAAGCGAAGTAAAAGCCGGAATTCTCACTCAGACCGAAAAGAATTTGTTATTATGGTCGGAACAACCCATCGATAAAATCAAAAAACTGAATGAAAAAGCCGGGGCGCAATGGTATCGGGATAAGTGATGATCATGAAAAAACGATGATCAATTGATTTGTATGGTTATCTGCAGGTTCCGTATCTTTGTCGTATAATCCTCCGACAGGATGCTGAAACAGATTCCGGTTCTTATTTTTATTTTGCTGACCTCCTTATTGGTCCGGGCCCAACATGCTGAATTGCCGTCAGCTGAGCATAGCCGGATAAGCGGGGAACCGGAAGTAAACAGGACCGAACTGGTTGCTTTTGCAAAACAATTTCTGGGCATCGCTTACCGCAGGGGCAGTAAAGATCCGGAAAAAGGATTCGATTGTTCCGGGTTCGTTTATTATGTGTATAAACAATTCAATGTTACCCTGCCCCGGAGCTCTAAAGAATATAAGTCACTGGGAAAATCATTGAAACCTGAAGAGTTTAAGGTGGGGGATGTGCTGGTTTTTTATGGTCACAAAGACAAGACACACATTGGTCATGTTGGCATTATCTGCGAAGCCGACGGCATGAAATCCAGGTTTATTCATGCCTCATCAGGCAAGGCTCATGGCATAACCATCAGCGATCTCGGTTCCAAGGGATATAGCCGGCGTTTTTACAAATGCATCGATGTGCTTGAATAACATCATGACCCAGTTTCATTTTTCCCCGATAATCAGATCCGCCAGCCGGTCGTCCATTTCATAAATATCATCATAAAAGTTAATCACACCCTGCTGATCTATCCAGGCAGTCAGGTATCTCAGATGAACAGGGATTTTTTTCTTTAATGAACAGGTGCTTTCTTCCCCGGAATCCATCGCTGCATCTATTTTTTCCGGGGTCCACTCAGGGTCGTCCCTAAGCAGTGCGACCGCCATCTCTCTTGCTCTTCCAATACGGATGCAGCCATGGCTGAAGGCCCTGCTCTCTCTTGCAAAAAGGCTTTTCGCGGGTGAATCGTGCATATAAATATCATCTGAGTTCGGAAAGATGAATTTGATCAAACCCAATGAGTTGTTTTTCCCCGGTTTCTGGCGAACCTGGCCGTTGTTCCATTCCATGTTGTGCGACTCCAGGTAATGTTTGTTTTTTGCCATCCCCGGTTTAACCTCCTTGATGATGATGCTCTGCGGCAGGTTCCAGTAAGGGCTGAATACAATATAGCTCATCATGCCGCTGAAAATAACGGTTTTCGTCACATTGTCCCCTACTATGACATTGGATTCGAATATATTTTTCCCATTACGGACCAGGTTCAGTTTAAAGGAAGGGATATTTACAACGATATATTCTTTCGCATTGGCATATTCAGGGGAGATCCACCGGCAACGCTCCATATTCACGATGATTTTCCTGATCCGTGCACCAACAGGCACATTCATCTCCCTGATATGTTTTGCCTGGATCAATTCGCCGGTATTGTAACCATGCCGCTTCTGGTATCTCTTTATTCCCTCCACCAATTCAGGGTCATAAATGTTACTCGTGTTGTTCTGTTTGATATCGCCGGTACTAAAAAGGCGGTCCCGTATCTGCCGTATCGCCTTTGCCGAATCACCCGGTTTATAGGCCGTTAAATCCGGGTCAAGATCAATCTGGTTCCAGCCTCCGCTTTTCTCAATTTCGCGGTACCGTTTCAGCACATCCCGCAATTTGTAATACTGGCTGAACAACACACTGTCGTCGCGTGTGAGCAATTCAGGTTCTGACATGACCGAATCCAGCAATCCTGCATAGGAGACCTGCTTGCGGGGAAGCAACCACCCCATTGCGTTGGTTGAATCTTCATTTATACCCTTGTAAACTTTCTTTGCGTAGAAGATGTAAAGGTTTGTGAGCATTATTTCGATCTCACCAGGGGAGAGATGATTTTCCTGTTCGTTATCAAACACGCCATCAATTTTATCCTGGTAGGGGAATTTGGAAGATACCCCCTCCTCGTTAAGTTCGCTGACCTTGTTGTAGAGGATTTGGCCAAATTCCACCACTCCCCGCTGATCATACCAGATCTGGTTAAAATGATGTTGCCTGTATACCGCTGCAACATCCTTCTGGTATTTGTTCAAGGCAGGATACAACCGGTAGAATCTGGTCAGCAGGTTGCTGTCGAACGGCCGGTCACTATGCTGGTTAATGGCGCCGCGCAGATGAAGGTCCATGGCCTTAGCCGCGTTCCTCCTCTCTTTGGATATGCAGCTTCCATTGGCAAGCGCAAAAAACAAGATAATACCTGCAAAAAACAAGTGATTTTTTTTCATGCTTTTGATTCTGATTACGCGAATTTCCGGTATGTTGAAACTTGCCAGGTTTGCGAAAATAAAAATACTGCGCAAGTCATGATCCTGATTGCCGGGTTCGAAAATATCCGGATTTTCAGAGTACAAAGCTGCATCCAATCAGACTGAAAAGCATTACACATTTACGGGTAAGAGTTACATCATTCACACATTGTCATAGCTGACCAATGTGTGCATGAGAAGCTCACGGCACTTTTAAGGGAAATAAAGGACCAGTTTAAGCGGTATTACACCTGCTCACCTCCCGGCATTTTCGATCAGCAGCTGCACCACGTCATAAGATACCGCATCAAATATCTGTTCCACCTGCCTGGTGTACTCGGCGTTGTGGCTTATGATACCGTTCTTCACCATGAAGGCCTTGTAATCGTGGTTCTGCGCACCGATCCAGGTGGCAAGCACGCATCCGGTCGCGCTGAGTCCGCAAAGGAACAGGGTGTTGCTGCCAGTGCCCTTGATCACCTTGTCGAGATCGGTTTTGTTGAATCCGTCCCCGTAAGTTTTGATCACCTTCGGGTCGGCGGGCAGGATCTTTACCGTTGCTGGAAATTCAAACCCATCGGTGCCGGGTGTAACACCGTAATCTTCGCTGGTATGGTATACCCGGATTATCGGGTAGCCGTTTTTGCGGAAGAGGTCAATCAGGGCATTAATGTATTCCATCGCTATATCCTTGTCCGATGACATCATCGGCATAAAGGCGTTCTGGATGTCGATCACCAGCAGGGCGGGTTTCATCGGCTCTTTGGGCTTTTCGGTTTTATCCTGGGAAAAGGATGGAATGGAAATGACCATCAGCAGGATGGCCAGCAGGAAAGTCAGTTTTTTCATGGTTGTTGTTTTTTATCACCTCAAATATACTGAAATCCTCCTGACATCACGCTACCTGCAAAAAACAGAGGCGGCATCGATGAGACAAAGATGTACGATTTTTAACACTGTAATAATCCAATGAGTCATCTCTGATTTGATAAAGATTGTGAAAAATTAACCTTTTTGATTTTACGGTAATCAAATTTTGCTGTTCCTTTTCCGGGTACAACCTGGTTGTTATTTTAATGCACCGTTAGGCATGATCCGAAGTCTGAAATTAGGGATCCATACAGTGCCGACCCTGTTAATCGATGGTGTGATAGTATTCAGGGAAGTCCCTGACAGACAAGAGTTAATCAGCAAACTTAAGATGTATTGAAATTGGCAGAGAAAAAACAGATAAGTGATTTCGTCCCGCTTGTCACGTTTTCGTCACGTGTGTCACGTTAAAAATAAACCCTACCCCAAAAACATTCTCAATGCTTAAGCCCGGATCATCCTTGAGGTATTTTCGTATTTTAGTGATAAACACATCCAGGCTTCTGCCAAGAAAATAATCGTCCTCTCCCCAAAGGTCTTTTAACATTTCATCCCGTTTGATTAAATTATTCCGGCGTACCGATAAATAGTTAAGAATCTTGCTTTCCTTTTCGGTGATCCGTTTTACTTTTCCACCTATAGCCAGGGATTGATTGTTAAAGTCAAATGAATAATGCCCGATGGAAATAATGCCAGGATTGCCTTCATTCGGTTGTCCCGGAATCCTGCGGACAACAGCCCTGATCTTCCAAAGAAGCTCCTCTTCATCAAATGGTTTCGTGATATAATCATCTGCACCCAGTCCATACCCTTTAAATTTATCCTCTTTTAACGATTTGGCAGTGATAAATATGAGCGGTATTTTTTTGTCCGTTAACCGGATCCCTTTTGCCAGGGAGAAACCATCCATTTTCGGCATCATGACATCCAGCAGGCACAGGTCGAATTGTTCTCCCTGGAAAGCTTTTAATGCCACTTCCCCGTCTTTGCATAGTTTTACATCGAAACCTGCAGACTCCAGGTAATCAACCAGCAAAACGCCCAGATTAAGGTCATCTTCGGCAAGCAATATTTTGAATCTTTCGCTAGCCATTTGGAATTGTAATGGTAAATGTTGCTCCCTTTCCTTTTTCACTTTCGAGGTCAACGGTCCCTCCATGCAGCTCAACAATCTTTTTCGTGTAAGCAAGGCCAAGGCCGAATCCCTTCACATTATGCACATCCCCGGTGGGAACCCTGAAATATTTATTGAAAATCTTCTTCTGATATTCATTTTCTATTCCAATCCCTTCATCGGAGACTTCAACAACCAGATTCTGACCAATGTTGGATGTTCGGATGGATATCTCAGGTTTTTTCCACGAATATTTCACCGCGTTGTCAACCAGGTTGCACAAGGCATTGGTAAGAAGTGTCCTGTCACCCGATACCACAAATCTGTCAGCATCCAGGTTTAATTTCACATTCCCTTGTTTATTCTCGATTTGCAAACAGATCCCTTTTAAAGATTCATGGATCAGCTCGTGAAAATCCAATACCTTTTTTTGCAACGGAATTTCGCCCCTTTCAAGTGCGGTCATGTTTAACACCTGTTCAACCTGGAGTCTCAGCTTTTCATTTTCCTCAAGGATAATTTCCGAGTAATGTTTTATTTTATCATCCTGGTTGATGGTTGAATTCTTCAGCATCATCCTGCCTGCCAAAGCAATGTTTGTCAATGGTGTTTTGAATTCATGGGTCATGTTATTTAAAAAGTCGGTTGTATGCTCCGATATTTTTTTCTCCTTCATGAGAGACAAGACGGTTCGCCAGAATAAAACCAGCACAATAAGTATCAGGATTACTGAGGTGATGAACAGCGGCCCCATCTCCGCCAGGATGTACTGTCTTTTCGCAGGGAACAAGAGTTTAAGTTCAATTTCATTGCGACCGGCCACATCTGCCAAAGTTTCCTGATAAGTGTAACTGGCTGAACGGCTTTCATTCTCAGCTACAAAGGATGTTCGTTTTACGACCACGAATGAATAGTCGATATGAAAACTGTACAATTTCATGTAATGCCTGAACAGCGAATCAATCAAATGCACCTCGTTCTCACCCAGTTTCAGGGCTGACCCGGGAGTGGTTTGCGTTTCCGCACAGGTTCCGATCTTCATGCAAGTCTCGTTGTCCGAGCGCAACGCTTCAGTTGTTCTTGAAAGCACCATGTTGGCTTTTTCATTGAACATCGTTTCTTTGATTTTTGCCGTCCGAAGAATCCAATTCATCTGGATGGTCAGCACCATCATCAGTGCGATCGAAGAAATTGCAATAAACAGCCAGGTTCGGTTCAGTTTCATTTGAGTTCACAAAATTACTCCTTTTTCATGGTATAAAAACTGCGTTAACAAGTCATTAACAAAGCAATAACTATTCAGTAACAGGATAATCAGTAAACGGGGACTACTTTTGCTGCATAATTTTAAAATCATAGACCATGAAGAATATGCTAATCGGGATAATTGCACTCAGTTTCACACTTTCCTCAACCATGGAAATTGGAAAACTGCCAGCAGAAAATGAAAATTCAAGTGAAGACAACGGAAAGCTTCCGGGTGAAAGCGGCAAGATATCTGGAGTTATCAGTTGGAATGACGCTTACGGATCCCCTAAACAACCCGATGCCGGATGTCAGATTTATATCCTGAACGAAGCCAACACAAGGTCAACGCAATATGCCGGGTTGGAAAATGTTATTGAGAATTTTCAAAGGAATAAATCCCAATATTCACAGTCAGTATATAATACAATTGATCCAGGCAGAATAAAAAAAGCCCGGGATAATTTTGATACGCTATCAAAGCATGTTTCCAATTATATCAGTGGATTCAAAAAGTTACCGGCAGTTGCCAGGGTTGCACCTGATGCGGCAGGAAATTTTACATTTTGTTTAAAACCAGGCAGGTATTTTATCCTGTTTGTATCAGGCAGCGTAACTAGTAATAACATTGCTGAATCCAAAGGCAATATTGCCTTGAAAATTGTGGATGTCAGATTATCCGGGGAGACCTTCCTGGATGTCACTTTTGAGAAGAAGGAAAGGATCATGAACTTCGCCCTGGTTCCGCAAGGTTGCTGATGACATCTGATCCATTTAAGAAAATCACACTTATTATTTTGGTTAACCAGGAAACAAGCATCCTGGTGGAAGCTTTTTCCACTGCTATTCACAAGATCCTGGAAAAATAAACGGCCGGGGATATCCCTGTTATGCTTGTCAGTATGCACCCACAGGGATTACCTCAATACAGCTTTGTGTACCGGAAACTGTTCTGGTTGCAATAATGCAGGCATTGTTGCGATATGCCATATGAACGGGATAACCGTAAGCATTAAGTACCCCTGTAACTGAACCTGACGGGTAATGATATTTATTGATGAATGATGAATTACTGGAACAGCACCAGGCAGTGCTCCCTGTGTCATCGAATGTAAAATCCGAAGCCGGCTCGGAATCATAAAGGTAGGCCACGCTGGCCAGATCCTGGTTGGTTTGCCTGAAATACCCATAACTTCCGACACAGAAATATTCACCGTTGGGCGACATCTCCATGAACTCATTGCTGAATCCTCCGCCCGCGTTATAGATATCCTTATGCAGGGTGATTAACCCGGAATTGCTGTATTCAAAATAATCCAGTTCCGAACTGTACCCGTTCCGGGTGCAGGCAACCAGCACATTCCGGCCGGGGACTTTTTTCATATAATATGAATCATACGGATCTCCGCCTTCTGCAATAAAGGCTTGCTGTACCATGGAATAAACCTGCAAAGGCTTAACATCGGGAGCTGCAGAGGTTTGGGAACAGATCAGGAAACCAAGCCCGCTTGAAACAACTGAAATCAGCTTATGCGGAAAGGGAATCACGCTTTTCAGTGCCAGGGTGTTGCCGTCAAGAACATTCAGGGATGATTCAGCGGGCAGATACAGCTCGAGACCGGCGCCGTTATCTCCCAGGTCGGTGAATTTAACAGTGGTTCCTATATTACCTGATGAAACGATAACCTTGTTCATGTAATCATACAGGATGGTGTGGTCGGAGAAAACCAGGTAAACCCAGTTATTTTGCGGGTGCTGCATCATCTGAACAGGAACCCCGTCGAAGAACATCCCAATATCATGCGAAATTTCCCTGATATTGCTGATATTGTAACTTCCGCTGCTGTTTCCTGCCATAATGTAAAACTGCGCAAGGTAATAGGACCAGGGTAATGAGAAGGTGACGGAGGTGTCGCTCTGGCTTGTAATATGACCCGTTGACGTCCAGCTGTTGAAAGGCTCGTCTGGTTTGTTGTTATACCTGCAGTTAACCTGGTAGAAACCAAAATCGTTTCCCTTGTATTTTGACCATCTCAGGATAACACTGGTGCCCGAAATTTCAAGGGGGTATAAATAGACTTTAGGGGGGCCGGTCATGTCAATATGTTTGACCTTGATGGCGTTATACCCTTCCCTGCCTTCAACTTTGGCAGTAATGACATGTTCTCCCTCCTTTAAAGTGGCGGTCGTAAAATCACTGAATCCCTCTGCATCGATGGGGGTTGAGGCAAGATAACCGTCAAGATCGCTGTTCCAGGTGACTTTGCTTCCAACTTTAAAATTGCTGGCTTTCACCCTGAAAATTACCGTGTCACCCGGATGGTAAGCACCGTAAAGATCAGGAAGTATAAAGTTGATCTCGGGAATAAATGTGATATGGCCGGTATAATTGATGTCAACGGTTACGTTTTGAACATCGCCTTCGGACAGGATAACAATCGATTTCCCGGTTACATATCCCGATTCCGCGTAAACCTGGTACTCCCCGGCCGTAATTCCTTCGATTTTGGTCAGGCCATATTCATCGGTCAGGGCATCCACCGTGAAAGGAACCGTAAAAACATGGACATTTTCCAGGGGTTCACCATCATAAAGGACTTTGACAATCATGGTTGAAGATGAAACCTCATCTTTTTTGCATGAGTTTGCCAGGCTAATCATAACCAATAGAAGCATTACAGTCAGGGCAGGAAATGTAGTCTTTTTTGATGAGTTCATATGAGACTGGGTTTTTGAGTGAATATGGGATATCAGCATGGACAACAGGGGCTGGTTGATTACTGGATTCAAAACGGGCCTGCCCGGATCAGGCTTAATACTGGCTTGTTGCTGCCTGAACGGTGACACCTCCTCCTGCACAAAAATCCCCTTCGGTTACCGACACGACTTCCACCCTGGTGGCAGATCCCTGGTAGTGACAATGAACATAGTTATGAGCCCGGTCATTGTCAAATATTACCTCGCACGATCCGAGTTTATTCCCGCAATCCAGACCCCAGCTTTGTGCTGTACCCTTTTCCCCGACAGCAGGTTTATAGGAACCCGCCATGGTGCCTTTCAGCTTGTTTTTCTCCGGTGCCTGATGATCTGATGAAATGATGAGGATGAATACCACTGCAGAGATGAGCACCCCCGAAATAAATCCGGCCAGAAACAATTTGTTTTTAATGAAGGTGAAACTGATCTTTTTCATGACTTCGTTTTAATTTAAATACAATGAATACTTAACAAAGTTGGTTCGATCACAAGCGAAATTAAACTTTTTATTTCAAACACCCGGGCAACATTCTTACTGCAAAGGTAATCAGTTTTGCCCCGGCCCCTGCAGGCTGCTAAGCTGGACATCCTCCCAGAGATCCGTGTCCGGCAATTATTTTAACTATAAAAGTTGGGCAAGATTTTGCAATGATCGCGACTGGTTTCACAAATGAAATCAGCGAAGAATATCATTTACCAGTTGTTCAATCTTGTGGTTTACATTGGAAATCTAAATATCTTTAAGCTTTATTTGTGGAATGGGTAAAAAAGTTTAAATGATATGAGCGATCAGGATAAAACCAGGGAAGAACTCATCGAGGAGTTGCTGAACATAAGGCAGGAGAATCATGCGTTAAAAGCATTTTATGAAAATGAAATTGCCAAATTCCGCGGTTATTTTGAATTACCACTTGTCGGCATCGCCATTACCTCTCCTGAAAAAGGCTGGATCGAAGCCAACCAGGGGATAAGGGATATGCTGGGTTATTCGATGGAGGAATTGTCGGGCCTTACCTGGGCTGATTTGACACATCCCGATGACCTGGCTGCCGATGAAGAACAGTTCAACAGGGTTTTATCTGATCAGCAGGACACCTACTCAGTCGAAAAGCGATTCATTCGAAAAAACGGGGACATCATATGGGGCAGCCTTTCCGTGGGGTGTGTGCGAAAGCCCGACCGGTCCGTCGATTATATTGTCGTCATTTTGCAGAATATCACAGAGCGCAAACAGTTGGAAAAAGAACTTAAGCGGAGCGAAATCGAATTGAAAAGAGCGCAGGAAATTACGCATATCGGCAGTTTCAGCATTGATTTGGCGAACAACGAGGTCTATTGGACAGAAGAGTTGTATAAAATGTATGGTTTCGATCCGAAACTGCCGCCACCGCTTCTTAATGAAAGCCAGACCTTGTTTACGTCTGAAAGCTGGGAACTGTTGTCAACCTCCATCGCAAATACAATAAAAACGGGAATCCCCTATGAAATTGAACTGATAACCCAAAAAAAAGACGGCAGCAATGGGTGGATGTGGGCGCGGGGCGAACCTGTTGTGGATGACGAAGGAAAAATTACGAAAATCTGGGGCGCAGTACAAGACATTACTGATCAGAAACAGGCTGCAGAAGCAATGCGGCTGAGTGAAGAGAAATTTCGTTCCCTGTATGACAACATGAGTGAGGGATCAGCCCTGCACACTCTCGTTTACAATGAACAGGGGGAACCCGAAGATTATCTCATCGTTGAGGTTAATCCGGCCTTCGAGAAGGAACTTGGAATATCAAAGGAGCTGGTCATCCATAAAACTAGCAGGGTGGCATACGGCGTTGATGATGCACCCTATTTTGAAATTTTTTCAAGGGTGGCCATGACAGGAAATCCCGAGGTTTTTGAAACCTATTTTCCCCCGCTGGACAAGCATTTTCAAATTTCAGTTTACAGTCCCCAAAAGGGGAGCTTTGCCACGATATTCAAAAACATTACGGAACGAAAAAAAACAGAACAGGATCTGCACATCATCCTTGCCAAATACAAGGTTCTCTATGAGATTTTACCGATCGGTCTTACGATTTCTGATGCTTCCGGAAAAATCATCGAGTCAAACCAATTGGCTGAGTCTATTTTGGGCATTTCGCGTGATGAACAGGAAAAGCTTAAAATAGACGCTCAGGAATGGAGGATCATCAGGCCGGATGGCACACCCATGCCCGCAGCAGAATTTGCCAGCGTCCGGGCACTTGAAACGGGCCGCCCGGTGACCAATGTGGAGATGGGTATTGTAAAACCGAATAACCAGGTCATCTGGATCAACGTTTCGGCCATCCCTATTCCCATCGAAGGATACGGAGTCGCAATCGTTTACGATGATATCACCGGGCGGAAGCTTTTGGAAATTGAAGATTACAGAATGCAAAAATTACTTGAAGATTCGCAAAGAATTGGAAAGATCGGGGGTTGGGAATTCAATATTGAAACCAGGGAGCTTAAATGGACCCGGGAGATGTATGATATCCATGAACTTGATTCAACCTTTAATCTTAACGTGGATCAACGTGTCAATTTTTACACACCTGAATCCTTGCAGGTTGTCGACAGTGCGGTGAAAAATGCCATCGAGCAAGGTGAACCATTTGAAATTGATGCCGAAATAATTACTGCGAAGGGAAATCACAGGTCGATCAAAACAATCGGGGAGGCGGATTTAAAAAATCGAAGAATTTTTGGCCTTTTTCAGGATATAACTGAACGCAAACTGGCCGAACATGCGCTCAAGGAGAGTGAAAAAAAATACCGGAACCTGTTTGAAAAAGCCCAGATCGGCATGTTCCGGACGCGCATGGACGGATCCAAAGTAATCGATGTCAATGATAAACTGCTTCAGACATTTGGATACACATACGAGGAAATGATCTCCAACTCATCGACCATCAGGTATGCCATCCCGGAACAACGGGATGAACTTATCAAGCTCATCCGGTTGAATGGATCGGTTGAGAATTTTGAAGCCCAGATGATCAAAAAGGACCATACAACCTTTACCACGATGATGTCGGTGATCAGTTATCCCGAAGAGGGGATTCTCGAAGGGTCGTTTGTGGATATTACCAACCGAAAACAGGCCGAAGAAGCCTTGAAAAAAAGCGAGATCAAACTGCGGGAGCTCAATGCCACAAAAGACAAATTCTTCTCCATCGTCGCCCATGACCTGAAAAGTCCGTTCAACGCAATTCTTGGCTTTAGCAAGATGTTAAAAGAGGAAGCCCGTTACCTGGATGTGGAATCGATTGTGAAATATGCCGACAGCATCCATTCTTCTGCCAGGCAAACCTTCAGGCTGCTGGAGAACCTGCTCGAATGGTCCAGGATGAATCAAGGCAGTATTCCGTTTGAGCCAAAATCATTATTAATTAACTACCTTATTAAGAACGAAATTGAAAGTTTGAAATTTAGCGCGGATCAAAAAAACATCGCATTGGTTAATTCTACTGCAACAGAAATAATTATCCATGCAGATGAAGAAATGATAACCACTGTGATCCGGAATCTGATTTCCAATGCCATAAAATTCACCCCAAAAAACGGATCAGTTTACATTGAGGCCCTGAGGCATGAGGATGTTGTTGAAATATCAGTTTCAGATACGGGTGTGGGGATGAACGAGGAAACCATCAGTAAACTCTTTAAGATTGAAACCAACTTCACAAGCCGTGGTACCGAAAACGAAAAGGGAACCGGCCTGGGCTTGCTGCTTTGCAAGGAATTCGTCGACAGGCACGGGGGGGTAATTTTGGTGGAGAGTGAAGAAGGAAAAGGAAGCACATTTAAGTTTTCAATTCCTATCGTGAAAGCGGGTTAAACCATGCTGCTTTCCATGCCTAGGATCACCGGATCACTAGTTTTCTGACAATCCTGGTTTCATTCACAACCACCGAAAGAAAATAGATGCCGCTATTCAACGCGGCAACATCCAGGGTGACTTCATGCTCTCCTGCATGATAATTTCCCGGTTGGGTTTGAAGAATTTCGACCCCCATCAACGTGCTCAGCGACAAAATCACCCTGGAATCGGATGGCAGGTGAAACATGACCCGTGTATAGTTGCTGGCGGGATTCGGCATAACCCCGATCGCAATTTCATCCGGTACATCCAACAAGGGTACTTTCGTGAACAGACATGGATTCATGATATTTTCGACAAGGATATGCTCTGAACAGATATAACCGGATCCATAAGGAACGAACACCCAATATTCGCCGGTATCGGCTATTTGAATGGATGAGGTCGTATCACCGGTTGACCAGCGGTACGATGGATGACCCGGTTCAGCGGCAAGGTAATAATTTCCTCCGATTTTCTGGCACTCCACGTTCGGCCGGTTCAGTTGCCATGGAAGCGTGAGATAGTTGAAGGCACGATAACTGATATACCCTGCCGGATATCTCATTTCAAGTACTTTTGACTTATCGGGTTTTACGACCACCATCCATGGATTATCCACAGGGTAAGTATATCCAAAATCAACCAGGTGATTCCCGTTTTCAATGTACTGAAGGCTTCCGCAGGCGCCGCTGTACATAGAGCTGTCATAAATGTACTCCCAAACAAGATTCGCCGTCTTACCACTCTCGTTGAGGGCATATTCCAATCCCCGGCACAAACGCGGGGTAGTATACTGGCCGTTGTCAAACAATGAAACGGAGGTATCACTCACCCGCCGGATATCATGCTGGCCGGTAAACCCGATCGGATCATTGAGGAAAGTAAACTGATTCCGCTTGCCTCCAAATCGCCAGATTATATTCCCGGTTTCATAATCGATCTTGGTTATTTCGTTGAAATGCCTGAGCGAAAGCAGTATGTTGCCGTCATTGTCGAGCTCAACGGCATTGGCGTGCGTCCAGTCGACTTTGTTGGGATTGAACAACCAAACCGGGTCAACATCCCCAAACTGGTAATGATCATGGCTTTTCCACTCCCAGATCAGGTCCTTATCCTCATCAAATTCCTGGATCACCACACCGGAAACTTCTGCATTGGCACCACCCGGAGAAGTGTGGTTGACTCCGAAAAAATGATAGGAAGTCAGGTTCATGTTCCGCTTTTCACTTCCGATCAAAAGATAATGATCGCCGGGAAGAATCTGAAGGTCGTGCTGGTCTGTTTCATACCCGTGAACGCACTGAATGGAATCGATAAGCGTAAACGTACTGTCCATGATGTAATGCCTCCCCCAATTGGTATTAAAATAAGTTATCCATCCATTGGGCTGCATTTTGAAATCGATCGTTGGCGTTTGATTCATATTCTGTTCAATGTTACGGTAGAAAATGACCCGGCCCAGGCTGTCCAGGATCATCTGTGCGTGATCGTAAATGGTCAGGGCTGAACTGGTAAAAGGAGTCAGGAAATAAAAGCCCCGTGTTGCAGCGGAATCTTCAATCGCGATTGAAAGCGGGGGAAAGTTCTGCGCCTGACCGGATAATGGACGGATCCAGGTGACTACCAGCATTGAAAAACACAACAGGGAACATTTCAGGTAAATTTTCGTCATGGCAGGAAGTGTTAATGATTGGTTTTGTAAAAATAATAAAATTATAAAGTAAATGCATGATTTCCAATGTCATATTTTTGCAACATTTTTCCATCACTTTCGCGTTACGTTCTTTCGTCACGTTTTTTCGTCACGTTTTATCCCGGACATATTATATTTGCGGTTGTATTTTTGGAAGACCGTGGAAATAATTCATTAAAAAAAGATCGATAAACCATGAACAGCGCAATATACAGTGTTTTTACCGGGACAGGAAGCTATATTCCTTCAGTGAATAAAGGAAACAAGGATTTCCTTCCCGTTGAATTTTATGATTCCAGCGGCAAGAGGATTGAAAAAACAACGCAGGAGATAATTGACAAGTTCCAGGATATTACAACCATTATAGAAAGACGGCATGTTACGGATAACCAGGTAACCTCTGATATTGCCTATTATGCTGCCCTGGATGCCATTCAGTCGGCAAAAACCGACAAGGAGGAGCTGGATTACATTATAGTCGCGCATAATTTTGGCGATGTAATGCATGACAATAAAAAATCAGATATGGTGCCCAATATCGCGGCCCGGGTAAAGCATAAATTGGCAATAAAAAATCCCAATACCGTTGCCTATGATTTGATTTTTGGCTGCCCCGGGTGGTTGCAGGCTGTAATCCAGGCTGATTTTTATATCAAATCAGGTGAAGCGAAAAAGATATTGGTTATCGGGGCAGATGTACTGTCGAGGGTTTCAGATCCGCACGACAGGGACAGCATGCTGTATGCCGATGGTGCCGGGGCGGTTGTAATGGAAGCCAGGATGAGTGATCAACCTGTTGGAATACTGGCACATAAAACACGCTCCGATACCTTTCTTTATTCCAAGATGCTTTATATGGGCAGGTCTTATAACCCCGGGTATGCAAAAAAGAACACGCTGTTTTTAAAAATGGATGGCCGGAAATTGTATCAGTATGCCCTGGAAACGGTTCCGCAGGCGATAAAGGACTGTCTGGAGAAGAGTAACATACATCTTGACGAAATTAAGAATCTTCTGATTCACCAGGCAAATGGGAAAATGGATGATGCCATATTAAAAAGGCTGTATGGCTTGTATAACATCAAGGATATCCCTGAGAATGTCATGCCCATGACCATCGGATGGCTTGGAAATTCCTCCGTTGCCACATTACCTACTTTATTGGACCTCATCCAAAAGGATAAAATGGAAATACACAAAATAAATACCGGCGATATCCTTGTGTTAGCCTCTGTTGGAGCAGGAATGAATATCAATGCCCTGGTTTACAGGATGTAGTTGAATATTGCCGGTTTTATATTTGTTAATGCTTCACAATCTTCTCTACCATCACGCCCGTCTCCCCAGTCACTTTCACAAAATAAAGTCCACCGGGCAGGTGGCCGAGATCGACAAACGTTTTGGGTTCTGTTATCGATTGCACATACAGTTCACTGCCACCCGGACTGTAAACAGATAAAAAATGCTGCCCTCCGGCATCAGGGATCTCAATGATGACTTTGCCATAAGCCGGGTTCGGGTAAATTTTGAGACTGCGAGCCAGTTGCGTTACGTGCATCGCCTCCTTTCCCGATAAAGCGTTGTAAGCATTCAGCCGTCCATGACCGTAATAGGGGTCCCAGCCGGGTGCATCTTCATAGGGATTTCCAACCAGGTCTTCGGCCGAGTTTTCCAGGATCGATTTGATCTCAGCGGGTGTCCGTGCAGGATTTTGTGACAGCAGAAGCGTGGAAACGCCTGCAATGTGGGGCGTTGCAAAGGAGGTGCCGGCCCAGGCATAAAAGAATTCATAATCATGGAGATAATCCAGGCCAAAAATGTAATTTCCGGGTGCTACCACAGATAAGTGCGAACCAAAGTTGCTGCCCAGTTCCAGGGTGAAAAAAGGATGCGACCGCGTATCGTCGGGATTGGTTGAACCGGCTGCGATCACTCCGGGATAGGCTGCAGGATACAAAGGCACAATGGTATTGTTGTTTCCCATGGCTGCCACCACTGCAACGTTATTTGTCAAGGCATAATTGATCGCATCCAGCAGCGTTTGTGAAAAACTGGTTCCCCCGAGCGACATGTTCAGCACCCTGGCCCCGTTATCAACGGCATATTCTATCCCTTCAATCCACCAGGAATAATATCCATATGCACTGCTGTTCTGCACTTTCAGATTCATCAGTTTGCAATGCCTGTCGACGCCTGCGTACCCGAGACCGTTGTCGCCGGCAGCACCCAATACACTGGCCACACAGGTTCCGTGGCCCTGGTCATCCACAACCACATTGTTGCCATAGGCCATGTTCCAGCCATAAACATCATCGATATACCCGTTGCCATCATCATCGACCCCGTTGGAGGGTATTTCTCCCGCATTGGTCCAAATCCTGCCCGAAAAATCCGGGTGATCGATTTTACAACCGGTGTCGAGAATGCCCGCGATGATATCCGAATCGCCTTGTTCAATGTCCCATGCGGGCAGCATGTCGATATCCGCACCTATTTTAGCCGGTAAAAACGGGAAGGTCCCGTCGTTATACAAGGACCATTGCCTGTAAAAATAGAGATCGGTGGGGAAATTTAAAAGGGACTTGCTGCCTGATGAAGTTCCAATGTAGTCGGGCTCGGCATACTGAAAGTTGCCGGTCGCCTGGTATGCCCTTACGAGTGCCGGGATATCGGGATTCCCCCTGAATGTCAGCAGGAAGATTTCCGGATTTCGTGCATTTCTTCTTCCCTGAAGGAGTCTTTTTGCATCCATGCAGCCAAAGCGGATGTTCAGTGCATCCGTTTCCCTGACTCCGAATTGGATGATCCGGTCACTGTTCCTCGATATTACAGGTTCAACCCTCTGGTCGAATTTCACAATGATCCTGTCGGCAGCGTAATTTCCTTCCTGGGCAGTGGTTTTATGCAAAGGAAAGAATAAAGAAACCAGCAGCAGGGTGACGGGTATGTTGTAAATCTTTTTCATGGCAATGGGTATTAAAGGAGTCTTGGGTTATTTTTTAATGAATGTGCCGGTAATGCACCTATTTTCACTCGAATACCTTGCAAAATAGGGTCCTTTCGCCAGGGATCGGATGTCGAGGGTGATCATCTGGCGGTCCATTTCCTGCCGCAGCATTTCCTGGCCGTTGATTCCGAAAATCGAAACGGATGCCTGACTGCCTTGCAAAAGTTCCGGGCCTTCAATTGTGATCTTCTCCCCGGCAGGATTGGGTGAAATTTTCAGGCAGGGGCTTGAAGCCATTTCATGGATTCCCACGCCGAAATCAAGCCCGGTAAGGATAGTTCCGAAGTCACCGACCACACAGCCATGGTTTGCATCCTGAAAATGAAGTGACCATAAATCGTACCCGGAACCCGAATCAAGGGCCGTCCAGGTGTTACCACCATCGGTAGTTTTTAAGATCGTTCCGTGGTCACCGCAGGCAAAACCCCTGGAGGCATCAATGAAATATACACTCAGCAGCCGGTAGGTTGTGCCTGAAGGCATGCTGTTCCATGTCGTTCCGCCATCGGTGGTCCTGAGGATGGTACCGTTCGTGCCCACTGCAAACAAGGTGTTTGCATTCGTGGCGCAGGAGGCGATAAGGCTCACGTTGGAGGATGAATAAACGGAGGTCCAGGTGGTGCCCCCGTTGGTCGATTTGAATACCGACCCTTCATAGGTGAATGCATAGCCGGTATTGGGATCCGTGAAACACAGGGTAAAGATCCATTCGGTAGTGCCGGTGGGGACAATGGTCCAGTTTGCACCGCCGTTGGTCGTTTTCAGGAGGGCCCCGTAATATCCTGCTGCAAAACCGGTGTTTTCATCAAAAAAATAAATGCTGTAGAGCGGGACACTGGTTCCGGTGGTCAGCAGGTTCCATGTTTCCCCGCCATCGGTGGTTTTCATGATCCTCCCGGGAGCTCCTGCCGCGTAACCTGTGTTTGCCGTGGGAAAATGAACATCGGCAAAGTCGGCGGATGTTCCTGTGCTTTTTTTGATCCAGGTGGTTCCGCCATCCGATGATTTCAGGATGGTTCCGCCTGTACCCACGGCAAATCCTGCATCAGGGGCAGGAAAGTCGAGCCCCCACAGGCTTTTGGTCGTAACAGCCCCCTGGTTTGTCCAGGTTGCTCCGCCGGCATCTGTTTTCATGATGGTTCCCGATTCACCGCACAGGTGGCCTTTATCAAAATCGGTGAAAAAAACGGAACTGAAATTGGCGGAATTCCCGGTCGAAAGTTCAATCCAGGTCGTTCCCGCATCAGAAGTCTTAACTATTTTACCGTTAAATCCCACCGCATAGCCTGTGGTTCCTGCGTTTGATATGGGGAAACACACTGATGTAAGGATCCTTGAGATTGGGGTGGGATAGGCCTGCCAGAATTGCCCGCCATCGACAGTTTTCAGTATGATTCCCTGTGCCGGTGACGATTCCGATCCTCCAACTGCAAATCCGTGGAGGATATCGGTAAAGTCAACAGAACAAATCCGGTGGTTGGTATTTGAAACGAGCGTTGACCAGGAAATGCCGCCATCCGCTGTTTTGACGATGGTGCCGCTGTCGCCGACCGCGTATGCTGTTGATGCCCCGACGAAACAAACCGAACGGAGCCAGCGGGTTGTTCCGGAAGTGCACGGAATCCATGTCGCTCCTCCATCGGTGGTCCTGAGGATGGTGCCTCCAAAACCGGCGGCAAAACCTGTTAGCGGGTCGGTGAAATCAACCGACGACAGGTTTTCGGCCGATCCTGAAGCAAGGCCGATCCAGGTTGCTCCCCCGTTGGATGTTTTTACAATCGTACCGTGTTCTCCCACCGCAAAACCGGTATTTGCGTCAGGGAAACAGATGGCGGTCAGCACCTCCGTAGTTTCCGAATCCTGGAAGACCCAGTTATCGCCGCCATCGATGGTTTTAAGGATGATGCCGTTATAGCCGGCCATGTAACCGGTATTTTCGTCGGTGTAAACCTGGCCGGATAAAAATTGTCCTGTTGGCACCGGGTTAACAGTTTGCCACTGGGCGATGGCATTCAATCCCGCCAGGATGATTGCCACCAGGGTGATGGTAAATTTTTTCATGCAGATTTGTTAAAAGTTCAATATTCAGAGGATATCAATTCAACTGATGATCCGGCCATGCATAGATGACAGGTTTTATTGAAGGCGTTTAACAGTAAATCGAGCAATACGGGTGGAGGATATGATCGGCATAATCGGAAATGACAAACCGCAACATAGGTCAAGTCATTGAATGAAAGGTGAAAGATACAATAATTTTACGCTGAATGCAATAGTTTTGTGAAATGATCTTCGATTCATTTCAACGCATTCAGTTTTACCTTGTATATACTGATTACATCAGGTATTTTATCGATTTGCACTGAAGTCCTATTGCTTTTGCGCTTTTAGGAAAGTCTCGCCCAGGCGTTCAAGTCCAAGGGAACAATCCCTGTTTGGAATTTTAGCTTCGATAAATACGAGTTTGCCTGTTTCCCTTACAGCGGTTTTCATGGCTTGCTCCAGTTCTTCCTCATTGTTGACCAGGATTCCGAGCGCAAAGTCTCCATCGTCAAAAATCCCGGGAAGCGCTGCGTAATTCCACATCCTGATGTCATTGTAGGGGCCATCCTTGTGAAGGCGCCGTTCGATAAGGTAGCCATCGTTATTGATGATTACAATAATGGCAGGGCAACGTTCCCTGATCAGGGTGGAGATCTCCTGTGCCGTCATCTGGAAAGCACCGTCACCGCTAAGGACAACCGGTCGTTTTCCGGGACGCGCCAGTGCCACACCCAGGGAAGCCGGTGTACAATATCCGATGGAACAATAATAGGCCTGGACGACAAAATTTTCAGCTTCCTCAATGTGAAATTCCGGTGTGGCACAAAATGCATCACCAGGTTCAGAGAGGAGGATCATCCTGTCGTCGAGATGATAGTTCAGGCATTCATAAAGTCGCCGTGCCGTGAGGACCCCGTGAGGATTCGGCATGAAAGGTCGTTTAGGCTGGTAGGCTTCAGCCGGGTGGGATGCAAGGTAGGAGCGGGGTTCAACTGCTTTGGTCAGTTCCCTGATAAAATCCACCAATTGTATCTGGTGATAAAAATGGCTGCCTATGCGCACCTGGCCACCTCCAACGCTGATCATCCTCCGGTTGTCGAGATTGATGCTGAACAGGCCGGTATCCAGGTCTGTCATCCAGGCTCCGAGCGACAGAAGACAGTCTGAATCTTCCACCTGGGCCCGCACGGCAGGCCTGCTCCATGCTCCCTGGTAAATGCCGACGAACTGGGGATGCAACTCAGGCAGTACCGATTTACTGCTGAGCATGGTGACAAAGGGAATTTCGGAGGATTCAACCAATCGGAGTGTTTCCTGACCCAGCCCGAAGCGAAGTAATTCAATACCGGCGAGGATCATTGGATTTTTTGCTTTCCTGATCAGCTCAGCAGCTTCGGCAACAGCATCTTCGAGGCTATCGGCATTGGAGATAAGTGGTGCGGAAAAAAGCAATTCCCCCGGGGCCCTGCATGGTACGTTGACCATATCAGCAGGGAGTTCAATGTAGGCAGGCAGTTTCTGGGCAATGCAATTACTGAGCACACGGTCGATTTCATCGGGAGCAGTCTTCGAATCGGTGAGGATGACCGCATCGGCCGTGATTTTTTTAAAGATATCGAGCTGAAGAAAATAATTTGAAACGAGGTGATGCACCATGGCGCCAGCCTCCCTCCTCCTTGCCGGCGGGGCGCCATTGATGATGATCACGGGTACATGTTCAGCGAATGCACCTGCAACAGCATTGATAATGCTAAGTCCCCCGACACCATAAGTGACAACGGCAGCTCCCACGCCATTGAGGCGGGCATAACCGTCGGCCGCATAACCGGCATTCAGTTCATTACAATTTCCCACCCACCGGATGGGACTTTCAATAATGTTGTCAAGGAAGTCAAGATTGTAATCCCCGGGAACACCAAAGAGATGTTTAATACCGATCTCCTGGAGCCGGTGGAGGATGTAACCGGAAATAGTGTAATTTTCGTTCATGGGTCTTCGTATTTAAAAACGGATCTATTGGAATGTCTATTAACAAAGGTACTGGAAAATCCACTCAAATATTTTCAAATCTCCCGGATTTTAATGTTTTTCAGCCCGGGGCAACTGCTGAAAGGGACCCGTACTAATCCCGAACCAGCTTCCCGGTCAGGGTTCCGCCGTTACCGGTGATACGGACGATATAGAGGCCAGGCCGGAGGTTCCCGAGATCCAGTGCGATGCAATGGCTGCCGACCTGCTCGCTGAAATGCTCTATCCCCCGCGTGTCTGTCAATGAGAGCCTGGTGTTGCGCAAGGTGAAATCTTCAGGGATGAGCAAGGTGGCCTGTCCATCGGCCGGAACCGGCCAGATACTGACCTTCCCGGGAGAAGCATCCACGGTAGTTACCCCGGTTCCCCAATCCTCCATTTTCAGTATGAGTCCTCCGAAGCCTGCAAAATAACCCCTGGATCCGTCTGCAAAAGCGAGGGCGCTGATCATTTCCGCACCCGGCGGTTCGATCCGGGTCCAGTTTGACCCGCCATCGGTTGTTTTAGCGATCATGCCGCCGGTGATAAAGTCGCCGCCTGTCACATATCCCGTTACGGAATCCCCGAAATAAACTGCGCTGATCATGGCAGTTGCAAGGGGCGGTAGCTGTGACCAGGTAAGCCCTCCGTCGACGGTCCTGAGGATGGTTCCGCTGATCCCTGTTATGAATCCATTGTTTTCGTCTGGGAAGCATACTGCCAGGAGTTCCCCTTCAACGCCCGATGGGATGGTCTCCCAGGTGACGCCTGAGTTGGTCGACCGGAGAATGGTACCTGATTTACCCACTGCGATGATACGAAGCATATCGATATAGCATAGGGCATACAGATCCTCTGTGGTCCCGGAAGGGATCTCGTCCCAAAGGGTTCCCTGGTCGATGGTCTTGAGGATCTTCCCCTTTGCCCCGATGGCCAGTGCACGGCTTCCTTCACCCCAGGGGTTGATGGCGGTTGCAAACAACGACTCCATCGTGCCCGAATAGAGCAAAGTCCAGGTCAGTCCCCCGTCGATTGTCTTAAGGATCGTCCCGCTGTCGCCCACTGCGAAGCCAAGGTTGTTATCGCCGGCTTTGCAGAAGCTCACGCCACGCAGCCAATGGGTGGTCCCGGTGTTTAGCGGTTGCCAGCTCACCCCACCGTCGGTCGTCTTAAGCATGGTTCCCGATTCGCCCGAAACATACCCCGTTTCTGCCAACGGGAAGCTGGCCGAAGAGAGCCAGCTCAAGCTTCCATTGATGTATTTCGTCCATGTTGCACCTTCATCGGCAGTCTTGAACAGGTCGCCTTTGCCTCCCGTGATAAATCCCGTTCGGCCACCTCCGCCGGCCGGGAAAAAGAGGCCTGCAAGATTTTCGGCACCCAGTTCAGGCTGAACTGTCCAGGTTTGTCCGCCGTCGGTGGTCCGGTAATATATCCCCTCAGTGCCCACCGCATATCCTTTCTGCACCTCCGTGAAACTGACACGGGTCAGGTAGTACCGTTCGGGTCCGATCTTTTTGTTCAGGAGCCACGTCTCGCCGCCATCGGTGGTCTTCAGGATCACCGTAGAATCGGCTTTGGGTCCCCTGGCTCCGTCCTTGTAATATTCAATGTGCCCGACGGCGAATCCTGTCGATGCATCAGGAAAGGATAAAGAGGTCATCTCGTAGTCGGAAGCGGGATTTTTGCTGCTCCAGTGCAGGCCGCCGTCACTGGTCTTCAGGATCGTTCCGTCGAGGCCTGCCACGAAGCCGGTGGATGGCCCGGTGAAGAATACCGAGTAGAGCGTCCTGGTCGTGCCGGCATCCAGCGCGGTCCAGTGTGACCCGCCATCAGTGGTTTTCAGCATGGTGCCGTGCCAGCCGGCAATAAAACCGGTGTCGGCCGATGTAAAACAAATAGCTGTCAGGTGGCTCGTAGTCCCAGATGCCACCGTGATCCAGTCATTCCCGCCGTCAACCGTTTTAAGGATGATCCCGTCGGTTCCTGCCAGAATCCCGTTGAGTGGTGAAGTAAACCACACCGCCTGGAGATGGGTGCTGGTGCCCGTGGGGATGCTGGTCCAGTCGTTCCCTGCGTCGGTAGTCATCATGAAGGTGCCGTAATCTCCGGCAATGTAGCCGTTCAGGGTGTCGCGGAAATATACCGCATTCAGCGTTACCAGGGCCGGGAAGGGATTCTGGAACTGCCAGTGCTGCGTAAATGCGGCCGTCGCAAAAAGCAGTGCAGTCAGCAGGAAAAAAATTCGTTTCATATGGGAGGGTGATTAAAGGATGGCAATTGTTAACAACCTATAGTTATAACAAATATAGGAATAAATGAAAAAGTTGGAAAATGATGCCGGTTGAGCGATTACTCAAGGGGCCAATTGACCGACCCATTTTGTAGTTTAACGAGTTTTAATGTCCTTTCACCTATTGTTGTTTTTTTCTGTGGATGAACCGTTGATTTTTGCATCAATTACATGTAAGACTGTTATTTTATGAAGAATCTGCAGATTTTTTTATTGATGATTATTCTAACCATGACCATGCTCCCGGGTTTTTCCATCAAATCATCAGCCCAGCAAAATAATATCCCTTTTGATAACGATCATTGGGAATTATCGGATGCAAAGCAAACCGAATTCCTTGGAAGATCATGCCTTTCAGGTACAGCTTATCTTAAAAGTCCGGCCTTCGGAAACGGGGTGATTGAGGTTGATATGGCTGTTACAGGACAACGTTCCTATCCGGGGATCGTGTTCCGTATGGCATCAGCCGAAGATTATGAGCGGATCTATATCCGTCCTCACCTCCCGGCACTCTTTCAGAATGTGGTGCAATATGTTTCCACCTTCAACGGGATCGATTCCTGGCAACTTTATACAGGACCGGGCAGCATTGCAAGTGCGGAAATCCCGAAAAACGAATGGTTTCATGTTAAAGTTGAATTCAAAGGCGAACAGGCGCGTATTTTTCTTAACAATGGGGCCGCGCCGGTTCTGGAAATACCACATCTCGGACATGGATCACGAACCGGAATGGTGGGGCTATCCGGTCCCAATGACGGTACGGCCTATTTTTCCAATTTCAGCTGCCGGGAAGATAATTCCATTGCATTCAAGCCGCAGAAACCTGCCGAAATGCCGTATGGCACGGTTCTGAACTGGGAGATTTCGCCTG